>NZ_JADPKH010000058.1:0-2050 GCF_023073835.1 Bradyrhizobium sp. 153
ACCGCGAAATTCATCGCCGACAAGCACCCCACCAAGGTCGCAGCATTTGCCTCATTCGTCATTTGACTTGCGCGATGTAAGGGGCTCATCTTGAAGTTGCCTCTGATGTTCTCAAGCGCGTGGGGATCGGCCTAACACCTGACGGAACGGATAATGGCTGATTGCCGGTGTCTGCCGGGTCCGAAGCAGCATGCGTCGTTCCCCCTGACGGACAGGACCGTTAGCACTCGCCCGCCCACCGAATGCTGCTGTGGTTCTGGTTTTCCTTGAAGCTGGAGCACTAGAATGATGTTTCCATCATGGTCATATGGGCCGGAATGCTTTTCGATAGCTAGCAGATCACACATGGATATCGTCGGCCTAGGTGCACTCCTTGTCTTAGTGCTCCCGTCGATCGCGTTCGCCGCTGAGAAGCCGGCATATAGCCCGGACGCTGCAACGCCACTCGTAACGACTTCACGCATCTCTGCGACGGTCGAGCTCGGGCTGCCGGCTCTCGCTGCAGCGATCGAGCGGGACATTCCAAAGCGGCTTGCCACCATCGACGAACGCATCAACTGCGTTCATCGTCATGTTTTCATCTTCCGGGTCAACGCCAACTGCGACGTATGGGGATTTGTCGACCGGACTAGCCCGGTCTCGCTGTATGGCCGGGGCGATCGCGTCTTCGGCGCGGTCTCCATACATGGTGCTGCCGAAGGTCAGGGAGCTAATCGGTTCACGGCGCGCATCCGGGGCGAGACCGAGGCACGCGCGACGATCGAGGTTGAAGCGCGCCCCGAGCTGCGCAGGGATGGATCGCTCCAGCTCAACATCAGCGACTCGTTCCACTGGAGTGAGCATCCCTACCTTCACGTGCTGGGTCGCGAGTTTGACCTTGCCCCCTATGTCGAGCCCAATATTCGAACCCAGCTGGGCCGCATCCGGTCGCGCGCGCTGGCCGCGGCGCGGGCACTCGACCTGCACGGCAAGGCCGAGACGGCATGGCGTCACGCGTTTGACCCCATTAAAATCTCGAAGGATCCGCCGATCTGGCTGCAGCTGATCCCGCAGACCGCGGCGTTCGCGGGTGTCCGCGCCGATGGCAAGGTATTGTGGGGATCGCTTGAACTTACCGGCTCCGCCGAAACTCTAATCGGGCAGCAGCCGCCAGCTGTCACGGCAACGGCTCTCCCGCCGCTCGGCGCCGCGGTGGCTGAGCCGGGCACCTTCGATGTCATTCTTCCCGTGCGCATCAACTACGAGGCGGTCAAGGAAAAGGTAAGCCAGGCAATTGCAGCCGTTCCGGCGCAGAACACGTCCGTACGCGAGGTTCAGATCTACCCGTCCTCGGGCAAACTCGTGGTCGGCCTTCGCATAGCAAAGAGCTCCGACGCCGATCCCAACGCGGATCAATGGATCTATCTTTCGGCCCAGCCAAAAGTCGATGCCGACAATAGGACCTTTGGCCTTTCCGAAATTGGCCTGACGACCTCGTCAGAGGACAGCCAGATTGGATCTGCCGTGCAACAGCTCGCGGCGCAATTGAAGAATGGCTCTAATCTCGACTACGGCATTTCCTACCAAAACCTGCTCATGGCCGCGAACGAACGCTTGACGCGCCCGCTGAAGGACGGCTTTCGCATGGAGGGCCACCTTGACTCCGCAAGGCTTGGAAAAGTGCACTTGCTGCGCGAAGGCATCCTGATTGCCCTTCATGCCAGCGGCGGTCTGAAGATAGTTTACGGACTGTAAGCACGTGAGCTCGACCATGCGATACTTCACCAGCAATCTCTTTGGTGGCTGGCCGCGCAGGTGGATGTCGACCGCGCTCATCGCCACGGCGGTGCTTGGCCTTCCGGGAATAGCGTCAGGCCAGACGACATTTTATGATGCGCCGGAATCGTTGCTCAACGGCGCCCCGGGCACCTTAGTGCGGCAGGAGCCGATGGACGGTGCTCCGCTCGGCGCCTCCACTTATCGCGTGCTCTATCGCTCGACGGGGCTGAACGGTCGGCCGGTCTTTGTGTCCGGCGTCGTCATCGTTCCGCAAGGCACGCCCGCGCTCGGC
>NZ_JADPKH010000022.1:0-1966 GCF_023073835.1 Bradyrhizobium sp. 153
GGCTAATCGGCTGGACGAACTTCTGCCCTGGAATTGGACGCCAGCATCTGCGCTCTCCGCTCGAGCGGCGGCATGACCACCCACGTCAACAAGGTCCATTACGTCACCACCATCACCAAGGTCGCCAAAGACCTCGGCGAAGACGAAGATTGGCTGTGGGACATCGCCAACGAGATGGAGATCGAGGATGGCGTCATCTGGGTCTATGGCGTCGGAGAAGACGGCGTTCAGGCGTTCACCGACTTCGGCATCGACAACCTGATCGAGCTTATTAAGTTCTACAAGGAAAACCCTGGACTGCTGAAGCGGTGATCCTGCGGCCTACGCCGAATGGATACGTATCAGAATGCGGCCGCCTGATTGAGCAGTAGTGACCACGCTCAGGCAATTCGGATGCGGATCATCAAGATTCTTGCCGGTTTGTCGTCAGGCACGACCACGCACGGAGCGTGTTTAGACATTCAGAGAGAGGCGCCGTCATGAGTGGAACTATGGCTGTTGATAACATCATTCCGCTGACCTTGCCCCCATATGTGGAACGGCCCGCGTGGCAAGAGCTTTTTCAATTGATTCACACATTGGGACGGTGCGGTCATATGTCCGGCCTTTGCGCGCGGCACATGGCCGCCGGCCTCGATGAGATCCGCGAAACGAGGAGCCTAATCAAGTTTACGCGCTTGAGCGCATTGGGGGCAGTGGCTTCACTCGTCTCGGGATTTCGTCCCATGGGTTCATCGCCTGTTGTTGCACCTTGCCCTCTGCCGGCCTGCGCCGGTCAGATCGTTTTGGCGGTCACTGCATCCATCAGACGGCGACCGCGGTACTCACCAGTGGGTCGGGACGCCGATAAGTCCCGCCCCTATTCAGAAGCGCCCAGATGATCCGCGCTGTCTTGTTGGCCTGCGCCACCGCTGCGACCTTGAAAGGCCGTCTGGCGAGAAGCGCCTTCAGCCACGGCCGCGTCCGAGCGTCGTTTCGGGCAACCCGCAAGACGGCTGTTGCCCCGACGACAAGGAGAGCGCGAAGTTCCGGATTTCCCATCTTCGATATTCGTCCCAGCCGCTCTTTGCCTCCGCTTGAATGAGAACGCGGCGTCAATCCTAGCCAGGCAGCAAAGTGGCGAGCTGACTTGAACCCGCCGGGATCCGGCACAAGCGCCTTGATGGTTGCCGCCGTAATGGCGCCGACACCAGGGATCGTGGTCAACCGACGCATGTCCTCGTCGCGCTTGCCCTCCATGACGATTGCGCGCTCGAGCCTGTCGATCTGGTCGCCTGAAGCTTCGATCTCATCGGCAATAGCCATCAGGGCGAAGCGCGCTGCTGCGGGCAGGCGAGCATCTGTCTCGTCCCGCACGATCGCGACCAGCGCCTCAATCCTTGCCAGGCCGGCGGTGGCGATGATGCCCAATTCGGCCAGATGCGCGCGTAAGGCGGTGACCGCCTGCGTTCGCTGCCGCACCAGAAGGGCTCGGGTCTTCAGCACCATCGCGGCAGCCTGCTGCTCGACCGTCTTGATCGGGACGAAGCGCATGGTCTTTCGGGTCACCGCTTCGCTGATGGCCTCCGCGTCCGCCGCATCCGTTTTGCCTCGCTTGACGAAGGGTTTGACATAAGCCGGCGGAATGAGCCGCACCTCATGACCGAGAGCTGCGATCTCGCGCGCCCAATAGTGGGAGCTACCGCATGCTTCCATCCCCACTAGGCATGGTGGCAGCTTCTCGAAGAAACGCAGAACTTCGCTGCGCCGCAGCTTCCGGCTGAACACGGGCGAGCCCTCGGCATCCGCGCCGTGAACCTGGAAAACATGCTTAGCCAGATCCAACCCGATGGTGATAACCTGTTTCATGGAACGGTCCCTCCTTTGTGCGTTCGAACAACGACCACGTTCTAGCACTTTGATGCTGTTGGAGCGGGCCGTTCCACCACATCAAGTTTTATCCAGTCCTGAGTTCGCCCCGGCTGTT
>NZ_JADPKH010000027.1:0-172833 GCF_023073835.1 Bradyrhizobium sp. 153
CTAACCTGTTTCACGGAACGGTCCTTCCTTTGTGGCGTTCGAACAACGACCACGTTCTAGCACTTTGATGCTGTTGGAGCGGGCCGTTCCACCACATCAGGTTTCGTCCCAATCCTGGCCGGCGGCGTCGACGACGCGGCCGTCGGCTTCGAAGAACTTGTTCGGCACCTGGAAGATCGCCAGGATCAGGGAGCCCTCGGGGCACCAGGCGGCGTGCCGGCTGCCCGCCTCGCGCCAGATGAATTCGCCGGCTTTGCAGACGATCCCCTTGGCCGGCCCCTCCTTGTCGACGAGCGCGCCTTCGATGACGTAGCTCTGCTCGATGCCGACATGCTCATGATCGGGCAGCACCGATCCCGGGGCAAAGCGCATCAAGGCGGTCATCAGGCCGCTGCCGCGGTCGAACAGCAGCGGCTTGGCTTCGCAGCCTGGAAAGCGTGTCTTTTGCCAGTCCATGTCTTGGGGACGAACCAGATGAGAATGCCGATCCGCGGCTGCCTGGTCTTCGGGGCTCACGGCGTCCATCACGATGCTCCCTCTCTCTCGACCGCTCGAAGCTAGCAGGATCGCCCCGCCCGGTCAGCGAGCAGTGCAACAAGTGGAGGCCTTTGCCGGTCGCGCCCGAAAAATCGACAGGCCGACCGGACGACGCCCGCTCATCCCGCTTGATTGCGCCATGATTCCCGGCTCCAATCCTCCCGCCATTCTGGCTTAGGGAGACATCCATGATGAAGCGGATTTTGCTCGCGGCGGTCGTTGCCACCTTTGCAGCGGGTTCGGCCTTCGCCGAGGACACCTGCGAGAGCAAGGCGGTCGGCAAGGACGGCAAGCCGCTGGCCGGCGCCGCCAAGACCTCGTTCCTGAAAAAGTGCAAGGCCGACGCCTGCGCACCCAAGGCCGTCGGCTCCGACGGCAAGCCGCTCGCCGGCGCCGCCAAGAACAGTTTTATGAAGAAGTGCGAGGTCGGTGCGTAACGCGCGCTGCCTCTACTCCCTCGCCCCGCCTGCGGGGAGAGGTGGAGTCAGAGCTTCACCCCCGGTTGAAGCGATAATCAAACGCGCCGTCCAGCGGCTTGATCCATCCCGCCGTCGGCGCCGGAAAATGCACCGGCAGAATTAGCGTGTCGGTGTCCGCAACCGAAGCGAAGAATTTTCGCCGCGACACTGCCGACTGCTTCGGATCCCAATCCGGCTTCGCCGACCATTCCGGCTCACGGCACTGGATCTGGTGATGCATGAGGTCGCCCGCGACCACCGCGCGCTGGCCCTTGGAGACAATGTTCACGCAGCAATGGCAGGGCGAATGCCCAGGCGTCGGCGTCAGCGTCACGGTGTCATCGAGCGCGTAGTCATCATCCACCAGCAGCGCCTGCCCGGCCTCGACGACCGGCAGGCAATTGTCGCGAAACACGGTGCCGGGCGGGTTGCTGCCCTTGGCATGCTCGGCCTCCCAGGCCGCATACTCGCCCTTGTGAAAGACGTATTTCGCGTTTGGAAACGTCGGCACCCAGCGCCCGTCGCGCAAGGTCGTATTCCAGCCGGTGTGGTCGATGTGCAGATGCGTGCAGAAGACGTAGTCGATCTGCTCGAAGCCGATGCCGAGCGCGAACAGCTCGTTGCGCCAGCGCTCCTTGCCCGGAAAATCGAACGGCGGCGGATGGCCCTTGTCCTCGCCGGTGCAGGTGTCGACCAGAATGGTGTAGCGCGGCGTGCGCACCACGAACGTCTGGTAGGTGATCACCATCATGCCGCGCGCGGCGTCGAACACTTCGGACTCCATGGTCGGCAGATGGCGCTTGAACACGCCCTCGTCATAAGCCGGGAAAAAGTCCTGCGGCCGCCGCCACGGCCCTTCCCGCTCGATCACCGCATCGATGGTGATGTCGCCGATCCGGAGTTGCTTCATGGTTGTTTCGGTCCCCTTTTGAGAAAGCGTAACGGACGGACTCGATGCGTTCAACCCGGCTGCGCATAGGTCTCCCATGCCTGGATCGCCGCAAATCAACCCTAAACCCCGCAGATTATGATCACGGAATAGGAATACCTCGTGGGCAGGAAATTGAAATTCGCGACGGCAGCCATGATTGCCATCGCTGCTAGCCTCTACATCAACAACACCAGTCTTCTGGCGCCCCATCGCGACGGCAAGCCGGTATTGCTTGCCCATCGAGGCATGGCGCAACGCTTCGACGAGCGCGACCTGAAGAGCGACACCTGCACCGCCGCGCGAATGTTGCCGACGACGCACGACTATCTGGAAAACACGCTGCGCTCGATGCGCGCGAGCTTCGACGCCGGTGCCGACGTCCTCGAACTCGACGTGCACCCGACCACCGACGGCGAATTCGCCGTATTCCATGATTGGACGCTCGACTGCCGCACCGACGGCCACGGCGTCACGCGCGAGCAGAGCATGGCGAGTCTGAAAACGCTCGATGTCGGCTACGGCTACACCGCCGACGGCGGCAAGACATTCCCGTTTCGCAGCAAAGGCGTCGGAATGATGCCAACGCTCTCCGATGTGTTTGCCGCCTTCCCCGACCGGCAGTTCCTCGTCAACGTGAAGAGCCGCGACGCAAGTGAAGGCGAGAAACTTGCCACCGTACTGAACGCGCTGCCGGCCGAGCGCCGCCGGACGATCATGGTCTATGGCGGCGACGAGCCGATCGACGCGATCCGGCGCCTCAGCCCGGACGTCCGCACGATTTCACGCGCCGCCATCCGAACCTGTCTGATCCGCTATATCGGCTATGGCTGGACCGGCCTGGTGCCTGCGGCTTGCCGCAACGCCATGGTGCTGGTGCCGATCAACGCTGCACCTTGGCTATGGGGCTGGCCCGATCGCTTCCTTGCACGGATGAACGACGTCAACAGCGCGGTGTTCGTGCTCGGTCCCTACAGCGGCGGCGAGTTCTCCACCGGCATCGATACGCCGGAAACATTCGCGCGTCTGCCGCAAGGCTATTCCGGCGGCATCTGGACCAACGAGATCGAGACAATCGCCAAGATCGCGGGCAAGAGCAAAGATTAGCTCCGCAATCCCGGCGCCTCCTGCCCGGTGCGTGCGACGTATTCCGTGTAGCCACCGCCATATTGGTGGATGCCCTCCGGCGTCAGCTCCAGCACGCGGTTGGATAGCGTCGCCAAAAAATGCCGGTCGTGCGAGACGAACAGCATGGTGCCCTCGAAATCCGACAGGGCCGTGATCAGCATCTCCTTGGTCGCGAGGTCGAGATGGTTGGTCGGCTCGTCCAGCACCAAAAAGTTCGGCGGATCGAACAGCATCTTGGCCATCACCAGGCGCGCCTTCTCGCCGCCTGACAACACCCGGCAGCGCTTCTCGACGTCATCGCCGGAGAAGCCGAAGCAGCCGGCGAGCGCGCGCAAGGAGCCCTGCCCCGCGGTTGGAAACGCGTCCTCCAGCGACTGGAACACGGTGCGCTCCCCGTCGAGCAAATCCATCGCATGCTGGGCGAAATAGCCCATCTTGACGCTGCCCCCGAGCGCCACCGTGCCTTCGTCCGGCTCGCTCGCGCCGGCAACTAGCTTGAGCAGCGTCGACTTGCCGGCGCCGTTGACGCCCATCACGCACCAGCGCTCGCGGCGGCGGATCATGAAGTCGAGACCATCATAGATGCGCTTGTTGCCATAGCCCTTGTGCACGTTCTTGAGCGCCACGACATCCTCGCCCGAGCGCGGCGCCGGCGGGAAGTCGAACGCAACGCTCTGGCGGCGGCGCGGCGGCTCGACGCGTTCGATCTTGTCGAGCTTCTTGACCCGGCTCTGCACCTGGGCGGCATGCGAGGCACGCGCCTTGAAGCGCTCGATGAACTTGATCTCCTTGGCGAGCATGGCCTGCTGGCGCTCGAACTGCGCCTGCTGCTGCTTCTCGTTCTGCGCCCGCTGTTGCTCGTAGAATTCGTAATCGCCGGCGTAGGTGGTGAGCGAGCCGGAATCGATCTCGATCACCTTGGAGATCACGCGGTTGATGAACTCGCGGTCATGCGAGGTCATCAGCAGCGTGCCTTCGTAATCGTGCAGGAATTTTTCCAGCCAGATCAGGCTTTCCAGATCGAGATGGTTGCTCGGCTCGTCGAGCAGCATCACGTCGGGACGCATCAAAAGGATGCGCGCCAGCGCCACGCGCATCTTCCAACCACCGGAGAGCTTGCCGACGTCACCATCCATCATCTCCTGGCTGAAGCCGAGGCCGGAGAGCGCCTCGCGGGCGCGGCCGTCGAGCGCATAGCCGTCGAGCTCCTCGAACCGGTGCTGCACCTCGCCATAGCGGGCGATGATCTCGTCCATCGCGTCGGCCTTGTCAGGATCGGCCATCGCGGCCTCGAGCTCGCGCAGCTCGGCCGCGACCTCGCTGACGGGACCTGCGCCATTCATGACTTCGGCCACGGCACTGCGGCCGCTCATCTCGCCGACATCCTGGCTGAAATAGCCGATGCTGATGCCGCGATCGGTCGAGACCTGGCCCTCGTCGGGCAGTTCCTCTCCGGCAATCATGCGGAACAAGGTGGTCTTGCCGGCGCCGTTCGGACCAACGAGGCCGATCTTCTCGCCTTTGTTGAGAGCGGCGGAGGCTTCGATGAAGAGGATCTGGTGGCCGGCTTGCTTGCTGACGTTGTCGAGGCGGATCATGCTTGTCTTTGGGGGAATTTTTGCGTTGCAGCGTCATAGGCCATGCCGGCCATCAGGGGAAGCCCGGCGGGTCCTGGCGCGTCGGCTAGGGCGCCTCCATCTCATTCGCCGCCGCTACAAATCGCTTGGCAATTCTGTCCACCTTGAAGACACCTCGGCACCTGAAATAATCGTCCTCGCAGCTGGTCGCATGAGCGTCAGAGCCCGGCCACACGTCGCGTCCGGCGCTGCTTCGACAGATCAGAGATTTGTTCTGTACTCTTATTCGCTTCCCCAACAACAGGAACATCGCTGGGTGAGCGCGTATTGAAGGACCATCAGAATAGGCTCGACGGAGGCCCTCATGATTGGGACAAAGCTGAACGAAACAAGGCTGACCAATTTGGCGACAGCGTGCGCGGCCCTGGCCCTCGTGCTCGCCACGGTTCCGGCAGCGGCGCAGGAGGCCGGACGACCGAGAGTCGGCACACTCACGTGCAACATATCGCCCGGGGTCGGCATGATTGTTGCTGGACAACGGCAGTTGAGCTGCATCTATGCATCGGCGAGAGGCAGGGCGCGCGAGGCTTATGAAGGCACCGTCAGCACGCTTGGTCTCGATATAGGGGCCACGTCCGGCGGTCAGCTCGTTTGGGCCGTTTATGCCCCGACCGCGGTTCGCCACGCCGCGTTGGCTGGAACCTATGCAGGCGCGACCGCCGGCGGCACTGTTGGCGCCGGAGTTGGTGCCAACCTTCTTGTGGGCGGGTCGGATCGCACGATCGCCTTGCAACCGGTATCCGTTCAGGCGCAAACGGGTGTGAACATCGCGGCAGGCATATCGAGAATGGAATTGCGGCCGGCTGCTGCGCCAGTGCGTCGCAGGGCGCAGTGACGGCCGTCGCCGGCCAATTAAAGTAGAAATGGCGCTTGTTAGTGAGGCCGGGTCCGCCGTGGCCATCGGTGCTCTCAGCACGTCACTGCTGGCTCATCGCAAAGATGCCCAAAGGTTCGCTTTGCGCAAGCCGAGTGCTCTTCTTCCGGCGAGGTCCAAGCGATAGACAAGCCACCGGCCTCAGGAATTTGCTATTGAATTAACGGCTTGTACAATGGCGGCGGGATCTGCGTACGTGACCATATGCCCGACATTCGGAACGAGATGAAGATTGGACCGGGGCAGTGCCTGATGTAAATCTCGCGCTTGGTTGTGTTCGACCACCTGGTCCTCTGTTCCGTGGAATATTTGCACTTGATGGGCCATGGTCGAATAATAGGATTGGAATTGTGCCGCAGTTGGAATGAGGAGTGCACTTTCCTCCGCAGCCGCCCTCAACTGTGTGGGTCTGAGAACGAGAGACGCTGGAAATTCATTCTTGAACGTCTGCGGGACAGAACGGGGCGCGAAGATCTTACGGAGAGCTCCCGGCAAGACGGCCCACGAAATGATCGGCGCGACAGTGTAACTGACCAAGTCGCCTAGCACCGGTATGGCTGGACCGGCCATCAGCCACACGTCCAATCGGACGGTCGGGAAGTAATACCCGGACGCAAGCACAAGACCCCGGATCGGATAATCCTTCCGCACGCCGAGAGCGATAGCGACAAAGGCGCCCCAAGAATGGCCCAGCACCACAGGATCGCGGATCCCGAGTTGATTGAGCGCCTTCACCAATAGAGCTGCTTGAGCTGCTGCGGTCCATATTCGGCGCCGCGGCCGCTGACTATAGCCAAAGCCCGGGCGGTCGAAGCACACCACGCGATTGCTACGAGCAAGAAGATCGACCAGGCCACTGATCGTGAAGTCCTGGATCATGGATCCGTTGCCATGGAGCAGCACAACACAAGGAGCCGCGGGATCGCCCCGATCGATATAGTGGAGTACCACGCCGTCGCACTCGAGGAACTTGCCGATTGGTGGATTCCTCCACGCGGCCAGTTTGGAGAAGCCGACGTTGCCGATGATGAGAAGTGCTAATAACAAGGCGGCGATGAGCAATACGGTTTCGGCGGCGGTCATGATCGAGCCTTGATGATCGAGGGGTCAGAACACGAGACCCGCGGTGCCGAGCAGATCAGCCAATCCATCGAATAATTGGAAGTTGAAGCGCTCGTTCCTGCGCGCAATGGCGGAGGATTGATTAAAAAATCGCTCGCCCCGGAACGGTCCAGAAATGCCCACGTTTGCTCGCGTAGGATCGCACCTGTGACGGAGAGCATAGGATCCGACCTCACCAACAACAACGATGGAGCAACAAATGGCCAATCCACGCCAGGAGGAAAAGTCTACCCAAAGCCCCGAGGACACAATCCGCCGCGCCGCCGAGAGGACCGCGGAGCAGACCAGACGGATCGGCTTAGCTACCGCTGAAGCCGGCGAGGAGGTGGCCCAAGCCAGCGGCCATCTGCTGCGACAAAATGCCGAGATGCTGCAAAACACTTGGCGCTTCGGCGTCGACATGGCCACCGCGATGATGGGCCGCTCGACTGATCAGCTTGGTCGCACGTTCGGTTTGACGGGCAATGAAGCGCAGCGGGCAACGGAACGCTCGGTCCGCAACGCCGAAGCAATCATGTACTCTACGACCGCAGTGGCCAAAGGAATGAATGGCATGTCACGCGAGTACTTTGATTTCGTTCGACAGCAGATCGAGAGGACCATGGACCGCATGAATGAACTCTGGCGCTGCCGAACTCCTCACGATTTGGCGGCCTTGCAGACTGATCTGATGCGCGACACGGTCAGTAGCGCCTTGGATACCAGCCGCCGGATGGCGGACATGTCTCTGAAGGTCGCTGACGACGCCGGAAACCATATAACCCAGAGTATCGAACGCATGCGGCAGGCTGCCTAGCACGCCGGCATAATCATGGGGTACGTGCGCGGCTGAACCTCAGCCGCTCATGTGCCTTGCTGGAGCTGCGGCCTCGCCGCTCCAGATTCCTCAGCGCACTGCATCAGCGCGGAGTAGACGACCACGTCAGCGGCTAAATCGCCGCTAGTCGCCTTTGAACCCGCTGCTCGGTCGAAGTGCCCTCCGAACGGCCAGACGAACCACGCCGCTGCGACAAGAGGGAGCCTAGCACTTTGCCGCGGACTTGTGAGCCGTAGTCTAGGAGGATGTCCGACTTGGGGTCACGCGCCGCTGTCCAGGCACCGCAGCCCGCATCCCGACCTCGGCGGCCTGCATCATTGGCGCCAAGTGCCGCGCCTTTTTATAATTGTGCGCTGACTATTCCGCGGTGTACCTGGCCGTCAGGGAATGACCATGCAAGCTCGCGGAAAACACCACGATGGCCTTTGGTGACAGCTCGGCCTGCAGCTTTCCCGTCATCATGTTGGGATTGGCCGGCGCAAGCGGAACGGTGACGGTCTTGCCGCCGTCTTGAATCGTTGCGCGCCCCCGCATGTCCTTGGTCGACAGCGGAGAACCATCGTCGTCGCCCACATAAAAGACGATTTCCGTGCCCTTGCGGACAAACTCGATCGGATGTCCCTGCGATTTGACGACGGGACCGCCGTTGCTGCCCTTCGTCTGTGCCATGGCAAGGTCCGGCATTGTGGCGATCACAGCCATCACGGCCGGGAAGATGTATTTTCTCATTGGTGGCTCCTCAGTTGTTTGTGCGAAGTCAGTAAGCTTCCGCGGGGGTAAACCTTGCAGCATGCCCGGCCATCAGCCGCTCCAATGGCTGCTCGCCAAACGTCAGAAACAGAATTGGGGTCACGACCGTATCGAGGATTGTGGCGCTGAGCAGGCCGCCGAAGATCGTCACAGCCACGGGGTGCAGGATCTCCCGGCCCGGCTCGTCCGCGCCGATCAAGAGCGGCGTAAGCGCCAATCCTGCACAAAGCGCCGTCATCAGAACGGGGCTGAGACGCTCCATACTACCGCGAACGACCAGCCCGATTCCGAAACGCTCGCCCTCGTGAATGGCGAGATTGATGTAGTGGGAGATCTTCAGGATCCCGTTGCGCGCCGAGATGCCGGCAAGCGTGATGAAGCCGATCATCGACGCCACCGACAGCGGCTGGCCGGAGATCTTCAGCGCGACGACGCTGCCGATCAGGGCGAGCGGTATGCCGCCCATGATAATCAGCGATAGCGCGGTTGATCGGTAACGGCCGTAGAGGATGATGAAGATCAGCGTCAGGGACGCCAGCGACAGAATGCCGATGCGCCACGACGCCTCCTGCTGGGCCTGAAAGGCGCCCTCAAGGTTGGTCGTGTAGCCTTGCGGAAACTCAAGTTCCCGAATCGCCTTCTGAATGTCGGCAGCGATATCGGCGATGTCGCGGCGTCCGTCCCCATTGCCATAGACAACGATCCTGCGCTGGGTCCCCTCGCGCTGAATCTGGTTCGGCCCGTCTGTCTCGACGACTTCAGCCAAAGCGCTGAGCGGAACGAATTCCAAGCCGGTCGGAATAAGCAGGTTTTGCAGGCCTGTTGTCGACCGGTCTTGCTCAGAAAGGCGCATGATGACGTCGAAGCGGCGATTGCCGTCGACGATCTGAGAGACCTTCCGGCCGTTGGACAGCGCGTCGAGTGCCTGGGTGATCGCGGCCGGCGTCAGGCCATGAAGTGCGGCGCGGGCATGGTCGACCTGAACCCGCACCTGCGGAATAAGCACCTGCTTTTCGACCTGGAGATCGACCAGACCGGGAATCGTCGATAGACGTTGGCGCACCGTTTCGGACAGGCGGCGCAACATCTCGATGTCCTGCCCAAAGATCTTGAGCACGATCTGGGCACGAATACCCGACTGGAGATGATCCAGGCGATGGCTGATCGGCTGTCCGATGGCAACTGACGCCGGCAGTGCGGATAGAACTTCCCTGATGCTCGTATAGATGTCCGCCTTTTGGCGCTTGGACGGAACGAGATCGACATCGATCTCGCTGAAGTGCACGCCTTCGGCGTGCTCATCGAGCTCGGCGCGGCCGGTGCGGCGTCCGACCGATTTCACCTCGGGCACCTTTGCGAGCAACTGTTCCGCTAGTAGTCCAAGACGGTTCGATTCCGCAAGCGAAATGCCTGGATTGTACTGCAGCGACAGCACCAGCGTCCCTTCGTTGAAGGGTGGAAGAAAACTGCGGGGCATCTGGCTCGCGGCGTAGCCTGCCACCATGATCGCCGCCGCGACGGAGCTCAGCACGAGACCCCGCCGCTCGAAAGCCCAACCCAGCACCCGCCGATTGGCCTGCTTCAGCTTGGTGACGATTAGGCTCTCGCGGTCACCCGAACGCGCTCGTTTCGAAAGCAGATAGTAGGACAGAACAGGCGTCACCGTGATCGACGTCAGCAGCGAAGCAAGGATCGAGACGACATAGGCCACGCCAAGCGGCGTGAACAGCCGCCCTTCGATGCCCGGAAGGGCGAATAGCGGCACAAAGACGAGAACGATGATCATCGTTGCATAGACGATGCTGGAACGAACCTCCTGGCTCGCCCCGGAGATCACGTCCAGAACAGGACGCGGCGTGCTCGACGCGGCGTTCTCCCGCAAGCGCCGCAAAATGTTTTCGACGTCCACCACGGCATCGTCGACCAGTTCGCCGATCGCGATGGCAAGGCCGCCAAGGGTCATCGTGTTGATCGTGAGGCCGAAGGCGCGGAACACCAGGACTGTCACAAGGATCGATATCGGAATGGCCGTCAGCGAAACCAACGCGGCCCGTCCGTTCATCAGGAACACGAACAGGACCACGGCGACGACGATGGCGGCTTCGGCCAGAACGTGCTCGACATTGCTTATCGATGTCTCGATGAACGTGGCCTGACGGAATTGCATGTTGGTCACGTTAATTCCCGAACGTATGGTGCGCTGCAGCTCCTTCAGCCCGGCTTCGATATTGCGCGTCAATGCCACGGTATCAGCAGCCGGCTGCTTCATGACGCTGATGATGACGGCGGGCTTGCCATTGTACCCGGCGTCGCCCCGCTTGGTGCGCGCCGCGAAATCGACGGCGGCGACCTGCTTCAGCAGGATCGGCTGCTGGTCGCGGCTCGCAACGACGGTGTTGCCGAGGTCCTCGAGACGCCTGGTGAGCCCGACATTGCGGATCAGATATTCGCGGCCATGCTGGTCAACGAAGCCGCCGCCGCTGTTGGTGCCGAACTTGGCGACCGCCTGCTCGATCTGGTCGTGGGTGATGCTGAGTGCCTGCATGGTGGCAACGTTCGGCGTCACGCGGTATTGCCGGACCTCGCCGCCGATGGGTATCACCTGCGCGACGCCGGGAATGGCGAGGAGTTGCGGCCTGACGACGAAGTCGGCGATCTCGCGCACTTCCATGGGCGAAGCTGTGCCATCGCTCGTCAGCGCGATCAGCATGATCTCGCCCATGATCGATGTCACCGGCCCCATCTGGGGATTGACCGAAGAGGGCAATTGTTCTCGGATCAGCGCCAGCCGCTCGGAGACGAATTGCCGGGCGCGGTAGACGTCGATGCCCCAATCGAATTCGACGTAAACGACCGACAGACCGACGCCCGAGACCGAGCGTACCCGGATCACGCCGGGCATGCCGTTCATTGACGTCTCGATCGGAAACGTCACCAGTTGTTCGACCTCCTGGGGCGCCAGTCCCTCCGCCTCGGTCAGGATGTTGACGGTCGGGCGGTTGATATCCGGCAAGACGTCGACGGAGACGCTCGGCAGGACGACCAGCCCGTAGCCAACCAGCACGGCGGCTACTGCCAGAACGAACAGGCGATTGCGCAAACTTGTTTGCACGATGAGCTTGAACATGAGCGGTCTACCGGATCTGGTTGATGAGGTCGGTGCCGCGAATGACAATGCGCTCGCCCTCCTTGACGCCGGCCGCCACTATCACGCGGGCCGCGTCGACCGGCAGCACGCGAACGGGTTTCGGCTCGAAGCGCTCGGGCCCGGCATGCAGCCAGACGATGTTCTCACCATTGCCGCTGCGAACGACCGCATTGCGCGGAAAGATCAGGCCGGCGACAGGGGCGCCGCTCTGGATCATCACGTTCAGCGGCTGGCCGATGTTGAGGCCCGTTGGCGGATCCGGCATCGCAAACTGAACCACGGTGGCATGCTGGCGCAGTGCCCGGCTCGTTCCGACGAAGGTCAGCGCAATCTGCTGCCCATTCGGGGCCATCGCCGTTGCAGCTTCAGGCTGCTTCAATCCTATGTCATCATAGGCCAATGCTTCGACCCAGAGGCTGCTTGGGTCCGCGATCTGGAACAGGACGTCCTGCGGTTGAATGACTTGGCCGGGCACGACCTTGGCGGACGTGATGACGCCGTCGGTCGATGCCCGCAGCTCCTCGAACCCGGTGCGGGAATTTCGGACGGTTTCGCGGCGCGCCCGCAGGCCCTCCAATTCACTTTCCAGGTCGTTGACCTGCCCATGCGGCACCGCGCCGCGTTCGGCCAGCGGCCGCAGACGCCGCAGCTTGTTTTCCGTGACTGCCATCAACTGTTCGATCTCGCCCACCTTTTCGAGGATCGTCGTGCGGTCTGCGACCGGCAGATGCGGCTCGATCTGGATGAGCAGATCGCCCTTGCGAACGGTTTGGCCAATGCGAGGTATGCCGCCATCGATCGGAACGACGCGGCCCCCGTAGACGCTCTGCACGATGCTGCTGCGGTTGGGGTCGGCCATGACGCGGCCGATCAGCGTAACCGCGGGATGAATTGTCTGCAGCTCGGCTGCAGCGGTCCGGACATCAAGCAACCGCTGCGTCGGCTTGGCCGCGAAGACGGTGCCGTCTTGCAGGCGCCGCGGGGCATCGCTCAGTGCGGGAGCATCCGGCGGATTTGGTTGCGTTGCGTTCGTCCGCCCCTCGCCGAACATGATGGCGGCGAGAACGGCGAACGCCGCTGCCATCACGGCGGAAATGGAGGCAGCCATGCTGCGGCCGCGTCGCCTCCAATAGGCGAAGAGAAGGCCGAGGCCCAAGGCGACTAGCGCGGAGGCAGCCATGGCGGTTCGGCTTGAGAAAAGCCAGCCATGCTCGTGCTTCTGTTCTGGGAGCCGGGCATCGCCGGCACGCGTCGGTATGAACGAGTCTACCAGCAGATCATTCCCCTTGCCGGCGCTGATTGAGAAGATGACTTCAACCGATCCAGCCGGCGTGCCGTTCGGGATCGCGGCGGTGTAGACTCCGTCCTCCTGGCTTGAAGCCTCGATCGGGGCGGAATCCCCGATCGTGACTTGCAGGGCAGCGTCCGAAACCGGGTCGTTCGAAACTGCATCATCAAGGAAGACCGAAAGCTTGCCGTCTTTTAGGATGCCGACGATCTCATAAAGCTCGGAGCGCGCGGCAACCCTTGGATAGGCTGAGGACACAAACGTCGGCTTGTCGGCATCGCTGTGATCGTGGCCTTCATGGGCAACGGTTCCGGACAGACCAAAGATCAGGCTCGCCAGCCAGATAAATCCGGCCAGCCCAAAGATTGCGAGCCGCCCTTTCGGGCAGCGCTGATTCATAAACATGGAAAATTCCCTCAGACATGCGAAAAGGCGGCGGCCGTAGGGCCGCCTGGGCTACGCGATGCTGAAGGTACTTGGTGGCCGGATGAGTGCCTCGGGGCTTACCCCGACGATGGCTCGCGCAAGCGGCAATTCGATAGCGCCGAGCACTTCGAAAGAGCCGAGCACGTGAATGAACTGCGGTGAGGCGATCGAGGTACCAAACATGTCCCAAGCCACGCTTGGAGCGCCATCGTCGTCGTGATCCGGTCCATCATGTACGTGGCCTTCGGCGGCGTCGCCAGCGTGGGAATGCACGTGCCCTGCCAACTGATCGTGAAAATGCAAGGAACCGCTGAGCGTGACGGCAGGCATCGGCATAGCGCCAACGGCCGCCTTCACCTGCGAGACCGAAATCAGGGACACCTGAAGCACAAAGGCCCATATCGCCACGAACATGGCCGTTCTGGCGAGTGGACGAAGATGTTGGACAAGACCGTGCTGCACGGCAAAGAACTAGGTCATCCCAGCGGCGATTTCAACGACGTTCGCAGCAGCATCGAACGGGAACTTGACTGAAGGTCGCCCACAATAGCGTGTCCGTTCTCAGCTGCGGGTCGACGGCTGTGTTGCCACGGGGACGGCTCAGGACTGCTTCAGGAAACGGGTATCCAACACCTATATGTCCGCGCCCTACGCTCGCCGCATCAGCTTGAGCGAGGCGGCAAGGCGCAGGCTGCGCTTGCCGGCGAGCGCGATGCCTTCGAGCTCGCCGCTGTCTTCCGTGCAGGTCCCGGAGAAGCCGATCCCCACCTCCAGGCCGCCAAACACGGGATTGTCGTCTTTCGCCGGCGTATGCTCCTGGTTCAGCATCTCGCCCTTCCAGCGGCCATGCGCCGAGGAGTAGGAGCCGAGATAGTAGAAGAACGCATCGCCTCCGAGGATACGCCCGTCCATCAGCAGCATCACGCCGGAGAGGCCAGCCTCGACGCCGTCGAGCGCGCGAAGGTGAATGGAGTACAGCCCGTTGATGATACCGCCGGGAGCGACGGTGCCGCGCGGCGGCAGCGCCTCATCATCGAGCGGCGCGAGGTTGGCCCAGAACACGCTGCCCGGCATCGGATCGGCCTTGCCCTCGAACAGGATCGTCGATCCCTCCGTCCTGCCGCGGACCTTGATCGTGGCGACATCAGCGCCCATCAGCGGCTTGTAGTTGGGATCGTCGTTGTGGCGCTC
Source organism: Bradyrhizobium sp. 153 (assembly GCF_023073835.1). Lineage (NCBI taxonomy): Bacteria > Pseudomonadati > Pseudomonadota > Alphaproteobacteria > Hyphomicrobiales > Nitrobacteraceae > Bradyrhizobium > Bradyrhizobium sp. 153. Next base: position 14,305 of record NZ_JADPKH010000027.1, read on the forward strand.
GGTGATGACATTGGCTTCGATTGCGCCATCCCTGACGTCATAGGTCCCAAGATGCGCAAAGGCGGAATTGCCGCCCAGCAGCTTGCCGTCATGCATGCACATGATGCTGCGGCCGAAGGCACCGTTGATGCCGTATTCAACCTTGTAGAGCCCGTTGAGCAACGTCTTGAACCTAAAATCCGGAAAAGATTTGCGGGCTAGCTAGCATCGTCGCCGCATCGAAGTCATCGGCTTTTCCGCGCAGGCCCGTCCGCGACCGACCGCCGTTATGATGCCATTATGCACCTGTTTTGCCCGACGGGTCAAACCAATTTCGCTTAATCCGTAATACGTGCGATTTCAATCCCTTGGCTACTGTGCATGGGGTTGTTTTCGCATGTTTTGTCTTGCCGGCTCCTGGACGGCATTCGCCGGCCATCAATGCCGCTTGAAGTACTGCACCTCGCGCTCGTGCTTCTCGGCCGCCGCGCGGCTCTTGAACGTGCCGAGATTACGCCGCTTGCCGGTCTTCGGGTTCACCTTGCGCGAACAGAGGCGATATTCACCGGATGCCAGTTTGCGGATCATGGTTGCATCTCCCAGTCTGCCCATGGCAACGACCGGCGCATGGTCAAGTTCCCGGGCGCCCGCCTGTCACCCATCAGAACGCCCGCAACGATCTCGCCGACAACTTGAAGCGAGCCGAGCCCTCTAATCACCTTGCTGTCCGCCGGAGCGCTCGAACCGCCTCTCGCGAAGGGAGAGGCGAATTAGAAGCACAGTGTGGTGACGAGCTTGCCCTGCTTGTCCTTGATCGCATAGGGACAGCGCAGCCGTTCCAGCGCCTTCTTGGCGTCATCGTCGCCGAGGGCTGCGGCGCGTTCGTAATAGGCCTTTGCGGCGTCCTTGTCCTTCGGCCCGCCGCGGCCTTCCTGGGCGAAGGCGCCCATTCGCTCCAGCGCGCCGGGATGGTTTTGCGCGGCTGCCTTCTCGAACAGTGCGCGCGCAGCGACGTCGTCCCTCTCCCCGCCATTGCCGCTCGCCAGCATCAGACCGAGCTGGTACTGCGCCTCCGCATTGGTTTCGGCGGCCTTGCCCAGCAGCGCGCGCGCCTGCGCGGGATCGGCGGGCGCGCCGCCACTTGCGCCGCCGAGCGCGGCGAGATTGCTGACGCCGCGGGGATTGCCGGCCTGCGCCGCCTTCTCGAACAGTTTTCGCGCTTGTGCTTCGTCCTTCGCGATCCCAGAGCCTGTCCCGTAGGCGACGCCGAGTTCGACCATCGCCGCGCTCGATCCCTTGTCGGCGGCCTTGCGCCAGGCAATGATCGCCTCGCTCGTCTGCCCGTTGGCCGCATAGGCGCGGCCGAGCGCGAACATGGCGCGGCGCGAGGAGGATGCGGCCTGCTTGCAGAACTTGATGGCCGTCCTGACGTCGGAGGAAGCGATCTCCGTCACGCCCTTCACGTCGGCCGGCTTGTCGGGATCACTGGGATCGGCCGCCACCCGGTCGCACAGCACGAGATCGGCCGACTGCGCCTGTGCCGCCAGCGGCACGGCGAGCGTCAGGAGAGTTGCGAGGAGATAAGCGCGCATGACCATTACGTTGCGTCCCCGCCCTGGCACATTCAAGGCTCGAGTCCCGATTGGCGGAGGACAGGAACGGCCTCCGGCGATGCCAGATAGCGCAGCAGCCTATCGGCAGCTTCGGCATGTGTCGCATTCGCCATGCGGCCGGCGGAGAACACCGCCGGCGTCTGCAAATCATGCGGGATCGGACCGACCACCTCGATGCCGCCGACCTGCTTCAGTTCGCTGATCTGCTGCACGGCGAGATCGGCCTCGCCATTGACGAGCCGCTCCGCCGTAAAGCCCTGCTGCACGATAATGGCTTTGGCGTTGATCTCCGGCGCGATGCCCAGCTGCTGGATCAACTGCGCAAAGTAGATTCCGCTGGCGCCAAGCCGCGAATAGGCGACGCACTGCGCCGCAAGCAGCGTCTTGCGCAGCGCGGCTTCGGTCGCGATATCGGGATGCCTCTGTCCTGCCCGGATGGCGATGCCGACATAGGAACGCGCGAGGTCAGCCGCGCTATCGGCGACCACGCGACCCTCAGCGATCACTGCATCGAGCCCCTCGCGGGTGAGGATGACGAGATCGGCGGCCTCGCCGTCGCGGAGCCGCTTCAGCAGCGCCTGGGTCGGCGCGAAATCGGCGTCGATGCGGACGCCCGTCGCAGTCTCATACGCAGACGACAGGCTGCGCATCGCGCCCATCAGGCCGAGCGTCGAGAGCATGCGAACGAAATTGTCCATGTGCTTATCCCGTGGCGCTCAGGCGCGGTGCATCAGCTTGAGCGCGGCGGTCAGGCGCAGGCTGCGCTTGCCGGCGAGCGCCGTGGCCTCCAGCACCGCCTCTTCCGCATGGTAGCGGCCGGAGAAGCCGATGCCGACTTCGTGGCCGCCGAAGATCGGATCGTCCTTGGCCTGCGTGTGCTCCTGATTGAGGATCTGGCCCTTCCAGCGGCCGTTCGCGGCGGTGTAGCTGCCGAGATAATAGAACGCCGCATCGCCACCGAGGATGCGGCCCTGGTTGAGTAGCATCACGCCGGTGAGGCCGCCATCGAGACCATCGAGCATACGCAGATGAATCGAATAGAGACCATCAGTGATGCCGGCTTCGCCGACGCCGCCAGCGACCGGCACCTCGTCTGCGGTGATCGGCGTCATCACCGACTGGAAGGGTACGCCTGGGAGCTCTTTCAGCTCGCCCTTGAAGCGATAGAGATTGCCGTCGGCCCAGCCCTTCGCGATCAGGGTCGCATCGTCGGTGCCGGCCATGGCGCGATAGTTCGGATCGGGGTTGTGGCGGACGGTCTTGATGATGACGTCGACGCCGCCATCAGTCTTGTCGTAGGTGCCGATATGGGCGAAGGCCGAATTGCCGCCCAGCATCTTGCCATTGCCGGCATGCATCACGCTCCGGCCGACCGCGTCGCCGAGCTGAAATCTCACCTTGTAGAAGCCTTCAAACACCAGCCGTGTCCCCGGCCCTGCGCATCCGGGCGCACTCTCCCGCATTCCAACGCAATCGACAAGCTTGACGCAGGAAGCGGCGGACAGGCCACAGGAACAGCTGTCATCAGAATGCAGAAATCCGCCGGAGCCCTGCAGCTCCGGCGGATTTGAGACCAACCCGGGTCAGCCCCCAGCCCTGGGGCGGAACGATCTTACGCCGCGGCCTTCTTGCCGGTCGGCACGTATGAGATCGTCTTCAGGATCTGCGAAGCGATCTGGTAGGGGTCGCCTTGCGAATTCGGACGACGGTCTTCCAGATAGCCCTTGTAGCCGTTGTTGACGAAAGAGTGCGGAACGCGGATCGAGGCGCCGCGGTCCGCCACGCCGTAGCTGAACTTGTTCCAGGGCGCGGTCTCGTGCTTGCCGGTCAGACGCTTGTCGTTGTCCGGGCCGTAGACGGCGATGTGGTCCATCAGGTTCTTCTCGAATGCCGCCATCAGCGCTTCGAAATACTCCTTGCCGCCGACTTCGCGCATATAGGCGGTCGAGAAGTTGGCGTGCATGCCCGAGCCATTCCAGTCGGTGTCGCCGAGCGGCTTGCAGTGGAACTCGATGTCGATGCCGTACTTCTCGGTCAGACGCAGCATCAGGTAGCGGGCCATCCACATCTGGTCGGCAGCGGTCTTGGAGCCCTTGCCGAAGATCTGGAATTCCCACTGGCCCTTGGCGACTTCCGCGTTGATGCCTTCATGGTTGATACCGGCAGCGAGGCAGAGGTCGAGATGCTCTTCGACGATCTTGCGGGCGACATCGCCAACGTTCGAGTAGCCGACGCCGGTGTAATACGGACCCTGCGGGGCCGGATAGCCCGACGACGGGAAGCCGAGCGGACGACCGTCCTTGTAGAAGAAGTACTCCTGCTCGAAGCCGAACCAGGCGCCGGGATCGTCGAGGATGGTGGCGCGCTTGTTCGACGGATGGGGGGTCTTGCCATCGGGCATCATGACTTCGCACATCACGAGCACGCCGTTGGTGCGCGCGGCGTCCGGGAAGACGGCGACCGGCTTCAGCACGCAATCGGAGCTATGACCTTCGGCCTGCTGGGTCGAGGAGCCATCGAAGCCCCAGAGCGGAAGCTGCTCGAGCGTCGGGAACGACGCGAATTCCTTGATCTGAGTTTTGCCGCGCAAATTCGGAGTCGGCGTATATCCGTCGAGCCAGATGTACTCGAGCTTGTACTTGGTCATTGAGCCTCTCTGTAGATGATGCGAAAGGTTGGGGGCCCTGGGGTCCCCGCACGTTTGTACCCGGCCACCATCGGCCGGCCCCCTACAAGCATTTTACGTGCCAAAAGGCTGCACTGCGGGAGGTTTTCCAGCGCGGTCGGCATCGGCCCGGAGCTGACCGGACAGCCCCAACAATATGCGTCATAGCCGCGCACCTTAGCGTGAAGCTGCACCGCAAAAATCCCGCCAAAAGCGCCCGATTCTGAAGCAGGCGCGACAATGCTGAACGCCGCCGATGAAACGCGCATCAATGCCCAGCAACTTTCGTAAAGTCCTAGAGCACTGCCTAGCAACCTTTGGAATAGCCCAGCCGTTGGTCAGCGAGCTCGTGCCTTAGGAGATGCAACAGAGCATCTGCCTACAAATTGGGCGGCAACTGATTTCCTTTTCAGCACTTTCCAATTCGGAGCGCGCCGCCGATATGGAGATTTCAGTAACCACAATCGAACGAGTCGGGCGCACCATGGAGGCCAAGGCGCTTTGACCAAGGAGAAATCGCAATGATGAACAGTGGTCTAAGTCACGGAACTGCGAAGATCTACCAATTCCCTGCCGGGGGCCGCGCAGCTCTTGGGGGACGCCGCTATGGCGAGACCCGTCTTCCCGCCGATCATGCTTCGCCCCCCTCCAACGTCTCGATCTGCAGCGACAGTTGGTATCACCAGGACGCGGTGGACGAAGCCAAGCCGAAATGGGATCGCTGATGATACCGTCGCGCTCTCGCAAACGCCGGCGGCAGTTCAAAAATGGGTCGAAGCCACGGTGTTTCGGCCCTTTTTGATTCCTGCAGATACAATGCCGTTCAGATCACCGCGCAGGCGTGAGCGGCCGCTTCAGATATCTGATCGTGGTGGCCCGGTCCTGCCGATCGCCAGCGTGATCCCAGCTTCGAATAGCGGGCGCCAGAGACCGTCATAAAGTCAGATGATGAACTGCGTACCATCGGTACAGCGATAGGTCTGCGCATCGGCCGGCCGGGTGTCGAAACTTCCGGCCGACAGCATGGTGATGGCCAAAACAATGGCCTTGTGCCGACCCATGATCGCCCTCTGTAATGGACGTTAAGGGCGCCGCAGCGCGTCCGGTGGAACCATAACCCAAGCTGATCTCATGTCCGACTCCCCTGCCCGCCACCTCGCCCTGCAAGGCGCCAGCAATTTTCGCGATCTCGGCGGCTATCCGACCACCGACGGCCGCATCACGCGCTGGCGGCAGATCTTCCGCTCCAACCATCTCGGCCACCTCACCGCAGCCGACATCGAGATCGTCCGAGCGCTGGGGGTGCGAAGCGCCTTCGATTTCCGTGGGCTGGAGGAGCGCGCCGGCGGCGTCTGCGTCGTGAACGAAATCACCGTGCACTCACTGCCGATCGAGCCGACCGTCGTCGCTGCGCTGCGCGCTGAGCTCGCTCGGGGCACGCTGACGGCACCGGTCGCGCTGGAGATCATGCGCCAATCCTATCGCAACTACGTTCGCCACAACACGCACAGCTTTCGCAACCTGTTCGGCCATCTCCTGGAAGATTGCGCGCCGCTCGTGATCCATTGCACGGCGGGCAAGGACCGCACCGGCTTTGCGAGCGCGCTGATCCTGCATGCCCTCGGCGTACCCGATGACGTCATTGCCGAGGACTACCTGCTCACCAATCAGCACTACAAGCGCGATGCGACAGCTGCGATCGATCTGCCAGAGGACGTACGCAATGCCATCGGCAGCGTCGAAGCCTCTTACCTTGCTGCGGCGTTCGAAGCCGTCGGACAGGAATATGGCGATATCGAAACCTATTTGCGCGATGGGCTCAAGCTCGGCGCGGCCGAACGGACTGCACTGAAGGCGCGTTATCTGCAATCGTAGGCGGCGTGCCGGGAGATCGATGATGCAAGGCAAGGTTCTGATCGTGACCGGCGCGCGCGGCGCGCTCGGCAAGGTCGTTGCGGAGATTGCGCAGTCGCGCGGCGCGCGCACGGCCCGCATCGATCACGCGGCTTCACAAGGCTCCGCAACGCCTGAAAGCATCGAGATCGGCGGCGTCGACCTGTCCGATGCAACGCAGGCGAAGACGGCGATCGAGGCGGCGGCAAAGCACTTCGGCAAGCTCGATGCGCTGATCAACATCGCCGGCGGCTTCGCCTTCGAGACCGTCGGCGACGGCGATGTTGCGACCTGGCAACGCATGAATGCGCTGAATGTCCTGACCGCGCTCAACACCTCGCGCGCGGCGCTGCCGCATCTCGCCGCCTCCAAGGCCGGCCGCATCGTCAACATCGGGGCGATGGGTGCACTCCAGGCAGGCCCCGGCATGGGCCCCTATGCGGCCTCGAAAGCAGCCGTGCATCGCCTCACCGAGGCGCTCGCCAATGAGTTGAAAGGCAGGGTCACCGTGAATGCGGTGCTGCCGTCGATCATCGACACCAAGGCCAACCGCGCCGACATGCCGAAAGCCGACTTCTCCAAATGGGTGACGCCGCAGGAGCTCGCCGAAGTTATCCTGTTTCTCGCCAGCGATGCCGCGAGCGGCGTCACCGGCGCGCTGATTCCGGTGGGTGGGCGGGTGTAGGCGGATCGCGTTCCGAGTCTCTGCCAGACGGCAATGATTCAATCGGAGCCGAGAAGGCTCTAAACTGCCTGCACTGATTCTCCGATCGGACGTCACACACGGAACTTGTCTTTGGAAACCGCGCTCTATCTGCCCGTCAAACGCTTCCTCGAAGAGCTCGGCTTCACCGTGAAGGGGGAGATCGGCGGCTGCGATCTCGTGGGCCTCAGCGCCGGCGATCCACCTGTCGTGGTCATCGGCGAGCTCAAGCTCGCCTTCAATCTCGAGCTGATCCTTCAAGCGGTCGACCGCGCGCCGGCCGGCGACGAGATCTGGATCGCCGCCAGAATGTCGGCCCGCGGCAAAGGGCGTGAGAGCGATGCGCGCTATCGCAATCTGTGCCGCCGGCTCGGCTTCGGCATGCTCGGGGTCACCGATCGCGGCCAGGTCGAGGTGCTGGTGAAGCCGCCGACGGCGGCGCCGCGCCGCGAGCCAAAGATTCGCTCGCGGCTCGTCGCAGAACATCAGCGCCGGCAGGGCGATCCCGTGCTCGGCGGCAGCACTCGTGCCCCGATCATGACGGCCTATCGGCAGCAGGCGCTGGCCTGCGCCTCCGCCCTCGCCGAAGGCCCCCGGCGAGTGAGCGAGTTGCGCGAACGCTGTCCCGATGCCGGCAAGATCTTGCTTAACAATGTGTATGGCTGGTTCGCACGTGCTGAACGGGGAATCTACGGGCTCACCGAAGCGGGGCACGCGGCACTGAAACGCTGGCCACAGCAAGGGATTGAACTCGGTGCAGGTGTCGCGTCACCGCCCTGACACCCGACCGGTGCATAGCTGAGATGCCACACCGATTCCATATTGCAATGCAACATTAGCGGCACTAGGTATCCCGGCATCAAACGAGGCCGTTATGAGCGCAGACTGGAATACCAAGTATGGCACGCGGCGCGTGCGTCACGATCCGCCCACCCTGGACGAGGCGATCTTCGCCGCCGTCGGCATCACCGACGACCAGGAGCAGCAGGCCGAGATCGCAGCAGCGCTGATGGGCATGCCGCTCGATGTCGTGCAGGCCGAGGTCAAGAAGCAGGCCCGCACCAACAGCCGCATCACCGCAACCCGCGTGATCGCCGGCGAACAGGGCGCGCAACGCTCCGTAGTGGTCGAGCGCCGCGTCGTCCGACGTTTCGGCAACGACAAGCGCACCGGCACCTGAGCGCTCATTTCCTACCCAGACTGTGAAAGCGGACCGGCCTTGCCGGTCCGCTTTCTGTCTTATGCGGCGCGACTGCCGTACATGCTGGAGATGATCTTCCAGCAGGTCGAGTTGAAGCTGAGCAAGGCCCGGCCGGCTGTGAAGGGCGAAGCCGCCAGATCGGCAAGCTCGGCCTCGGTTGTCTTGGTGAGGTCGATCGTCCCGGTCGATTCGCCGTGGCGGAAAGCCAGATGCGCACCGAACTTCCTGGCGAGCGCCCGCATGGCGTGGTTCTCGGCGCCGGTGGTGATGCGCAGGCGCTTATAGCCCTTCCAGCGCGCTTCCGCGATCAGACGGCGGAACAGTACGGTGCCGACGCCCTGGCGGCGAGCGGAAGCCTCCACGCTGAAGGCGACCTCAGGCAGCGAATCATCCTCCGGCGGATGCAGCTCGGCCGCACCGCGGACCATGCCATCGACAATGTAGGCGACGATCACAGTGCCGTCGTCGGCGCAGCGGGCGGCATAACGCTCGATGAAGCTGTCGTCGAGAAAACCGTTGAAACGGTCGTGCCGGCTTGCGGGATCCAGTCTCAGCAGATGGTCGCGCAGGAGCGGCAATTCTTCCTGCTGGATCAAGGTCCGTACATAGCCCGGAGCGGTGCGGACGGTCTCTTCAAGTACCACGTCAAAACTCCTCTTGGTGTCCCTCGAGGAGGCGTTCGAATCCCTAGGCCGCCTATATTGTGCATCGCAACAAGCTTTTCAAGATGCGAGCCTGCCCAAGAGTGGCACCGGGCGCGACCATTTCGTTAACAAAATCAAGGACCCTCATTCATACGAGGATGAGCTGCGTCTGGGTCACAATGGCCACAAGCTTGCCGTCCTCGGTTTCCAGCCGGGTGGTCCAGACCTGGGTCCGCCGGCCTCGGTGGACCGGGGTGGCGGTCGCGATCACCGTGGTTCCCTCCTTGGCCCCACCGATGAAGTTGGTCTTGCTTTCCAGCGTCGTGGTGCCTTTGGCGTCGTCCGGCAGGTTGATCACGGTCGCAGCCGCACCGACGGAATCCGCCAGCGCCATCACCGCGCCGCCATGGATGGTGTGATGAAGCGTGCAGAGGTCGGGCCTGACCGTCATCCGCGCCACCACGCGGTCCTTCTCGGCCTCGACGAACTCGACGCCTTTGAGCTCGGCGAACGGCATCTTCATGACTTTAAGTTTCTCGAGCGGCGTCATCGGATCTCCTTCCAATTCCTTGTTGTCTCAACGTGAATTGCTTCGTGCGGCAAAGCAATGACATCCAAGGTAATGGGCGGGCTGACATCGGCGCCGACATTGTGCATAGGCTGCTCGCATGCGCCACTTCCCCCCGCACCGCATCGTCTGCCTAACCGAGGAGACGGTCGAAACACTCTACCTGCTCGGCGAGCAGGACCGCATCGTCGGCGTCTCCGGATATGCCGTGCGCCCGCCCCAGGTGCGACGGGAGAAGCCACGGGTGTCGGCGTTCGTCTCGGCCGACATCCCAAAGATCCTGGCGCTGGAGCCAGAGCTGGTGCTGGCCTTCTCCGATCTGCAGGCCGGCATCGTCGCAGATCTCGTCCGGGCCGGTGTCAACGTCCACGTCTTCAACCAGCGTGACGTCGCCGGAATCTTGGCGATGGTCCGCACGCTTGGTGCGCTTGTCGGTGCGGCCGAGCGCGCGGAGAACCTCGCGCAAGGTTTTGAGCGACGCCTCGCCGCGATCGCGGCAACGCCCCGGCCCTCGGTCCGGCCAAGAGTCTATTTCGAGGAGTGGGACGATCCGCTGATCTCGGGCATCGGTTGGGTCTCCGAGTTGATCGAAATCGCCGGCGGCGGGGATGTGTTCCCGGAGTTGCGATCGCGGCAGGCGGCGAAGGACCGCATCGTGTCGGCGGAGATGGTGCGCGAGGCAGCGCCCGATGTGATCCTCGCGTCGTGGTGCGGCAAGAAGGTTGTCCCTGCCCGTATCCGCACGCGCGAAGGCTGGGGTGAGATTCCGGCGGTGCGCAACAGCCGCATCGTGGAAATCAAGTCGCCGATCATCTTGCAGCCGGGACCGGCAGCGCTGACGGATGGGCTCGATGCGGTCGTGATGGCATTGTGGGGGACGTGATCCCTCCGCCGTCATTGCGAGCGAAGCGAAGCAATCCAGGCTGCCTCTGTGGAGGGATTCTGGATTGCTTCGTCGCAAGGGCTTCTCGCAATGACGCCTGTGGAGGCGTCTTTCCTCACGTCACCGCATTGACGACCTGATACTCCGGCCGGCGCCACACCTCGCCTACGATCACCTCCTCGATGATCTCGGCGGCTCCGACGATCTCATCCTCACCGATATAAAGCGGCGTGATCCCGAACCTCATGATCTCAGGCGCGCGGAAATCACCGATGACGCCGCGGGCAATCAGCGCCTGCATGGCGGCGTAGCCGCCGTCGAAGGCAAAGGAGACTTGCGAGCCGCGGCGCTCATGCGCGCGCGGGGTCACCAGCTTCAGAGACGGGCAGCGACGCTCGACTTCGGCGATCAGGAGATCACCGAGCGCCAACGAACGCGCACGGACCTCACGGATGTCGATCCGATCCCAGATGTCGAGTGAGGCCTCCAGCGCCGCCATCGCCAGCACTGGCGGCGTTCCGACACGCATGCGCTCGACGCCGCCGGCCGCCGCATAGGCAAGCTCGAACGCAAACGGTTTGGCATGGCCCATCCATCCCGACAGAGCGGCGCGGGCATTGTCGGCGTGGCGCGGCGCAACGTAGAGAAAGGCCGGCGCACCGGGGCCGGCGTTGAGATATTTGTAAGTGCAGCCCGCAGCAAAATCGGCGCCGCAGCCGGAGAGATCGACGGGCAGCGCGCCGGCGGAATGGGCGAGATCCCAGACGGTGACGATGCCGAGCGCACGCGCTTTCGCGGTGAGCTTCGCCATGTCATGGCGGCGGCCGGTGCGGTAGTCGACCTCGGTGACATAGAGGACCACGACCTCCTCGGACAGCGCGGCCTCGATCTCTTCCGGCGCCACCAGACGCAATCGATGGCCGCGCCCAAGCGTTTCGATCAGGCCCTCGGCCATGTAGAGGTCGGTCGGGAAATTGCCGGTGTCCGACAGGATTACCTTGCGCGACGCGTTCATATCGAGCGCAGCCGCGAGTGCCTGGTAGACCTTGAGCGAGAGCGTGTCTCCGACCATCACGGAGCCGGCTTCGGCGCCGATCAGTCGCGCAATGCGATCGCCGACATGACGCGGTTGGGCATACCAGCCTGCGGTGTTCCAGGCACGGATCAGCTCATTGCCCCATTCGGCCGTGATGACGCGATTGACGCGCTCGGCAACGCCGAGCGGCAGCGCGCCGAGCGAATTGCCGTCGAGATAGATCACACCGTCGGGCAGATGGAACAAAGCCTTGGTGTCGTCGTAGACGCGTAGCTTGGTCATGGCCATTTCTACAAAATCGTACGCACGCGCCAGAGCTCGGGGAATAGCTCGATCTCCAGCATCCGTTTGAGATAGCTGACGCCGCCGGTACCACCTGTGCCGCGCTTGAAGCCGATCACGCGCTCGACCGTTGTCACGTGGTTGAAGCGCCAGCGGCGGAAATAGTCCTCGAAATCGACCAGCTTCTCGGCGAGCTCATAGAGCGTCCAGTGCGTCTCCGGCGCTTCGTAGACGATACGCCAGGCCTGGAGCACGCCTTCGTTGAAACTGTGGGTTTCGCGGACGTCGCGGGCCAGCACGGCCGCAGGCATCTTGAGCCCGTTGCGGTCAACAAGCCGCAGCACCTGGTCATATAGGCTTGGGGTCGCGAGCTCGGCTTCGAGCAGCTTCGTCGTCTCCGCATCGTGCGCGTGCGGCTTGAGCATGGCGTGGTTGCGGTTGCCGAGCAAGAATTCGATCAGCCTGTATTGTCGCGACTGGAAGCCCGAGGACTGCCCGAGCTGCGAGCGGAAGCGCGTATACTCGCTCGGCGTCATCGTCCGCAACACGTCCCAGGCGCCATTGAGCTGCTCGAAGATGCGCGACACCCGCGCCAGCATCTTCATCGCGGGCTGCACCTCGTCCCTGGCGATGGCGCGGCGGGCGGCGCTGAGCTCGTGGATGGCAAGGCGCATCCACAGCTCCGTGGTCTGATGCTGGATGATGAACAGCATCTCGTCATGCGCTTCCGAGAGCGGATGCTGCGCGCCGAGAATCGCGTCCAGCGCCAGGTAGTCGCCGTAGGACATGCGCCGGGCGAAATCCGTCTCGGCGCCTTCGCTTGCAGGATCGTAATCGCTGGACGTCATGATAGGTCCTCTCGATCCATCTTCCCTCGCCTCGTCAGTCGAGGCCGATCAGACGCGCGGTGATCGGCGACGACGGATCCTTAAGCCCGTCGATCACGGTAAAATGGTTGAGCCCGGGATCGATGACGAGGTGCGTCGGCACGTCGAAACCGGTCCAGACGTTGGCCATCAGGTCGGATTGGCGGATGAATTCAGGGCGCTCGTTGCCGCCGACCCAGGCCGTCACAGGCGACTGCCCCCGCGGCAGATGCAGCGCCGCGCTCTCGAGCGTCGCCTCCTGCATGGTCATGCGCAGGGTCTCGTTCATCCTTGTCTTCAAGAGCGGCCGCAGATCGTGCAGGCCGCTGATCGAGAGCGTGCCGGCAATACGGTCGTAGACGGCGGGCTCGAGCCGGCTGTCGTCGCACAGCATGCGCGTGACCAGATGGCCGCCGGCGGAATGGCCGGCGAGCCGGATCGGCCCTGCCACCAGCGAGGCCGCCTTAGCGACCGCGGCGGTGATCTCGGCAGTGATGTCGGAGATGCGCGCGGCCGGTGTCAGCGTGTAGCTCGGCAGCGCCACGGCCCAGCCATGATGCCTTGCGCCTTCGGCAAGATCGGTCCAGGCTGACTTGTCGAAGCGCATCCAGTAGCCGCCATGCACGAACACGACGAGGCCCTTGCTGTCGCCCTCGGGCAGGATCAGGTCGAGGCGCTGCCGCTCACCGGCGCCGTAGGCGACGTCGGGACGAAAATCCCTCAACCCCGTACGGTAAGCCGCCGCCCGCTCCGCCCACAGCGCCGGCATTTTGTCCGAGCCAGGGATATGGGTCGAATTGGCATAAGCATCATCCCAATCGCGCATCGTGATTTCCTCGGCGGACTTAAGGCCTCTGCGACGGAGGCCAGTCTGCCACCGGCAGGGCCGCCATCCTAGTCTTTATTTTAAGCTTAAAGGATTGATCCGCGCCTGTGTCTCGGACAGCGGATCGCACCGGCAAGGTATGTCCTTTGCCCTGAGGAGCCGCCGTCACATTCCAGGACTGCGAGCGCCGTGAACCGAATCCAGAATCGCTCCGCGGCGGCAGTCTGGATTGCTTCGTCGCTTCGCTCCTCGCTGACGGCAGAGAGGGCAAGCGCGGTTGCTTACGCCTTCTCCACTCCGCACCACTCCGCGATGAACAGCGCCATCGCCTTGGTGGTCTTCTTCAGCGACTCCAGCTCGACAAACTCGTTGAAGCCGTGCATTTCGCCGCCGCTCGCGCCGAAGCACAGGCTCGGGATGCCATGATTGAGGCCGTAGAAGCGGGTATCGGTGAGTGCGGTGAAGACGAGGTCCTCGACTGCGCCACCGTAGACCTTATTGAAGGCCTTGCCGAACGCGGCCTCGGGTGCGGCGGCGTCAGTCAGTTCATACCCCTCCGACAGGAAGCCCGACCATTCGATCTCCGGCGGGTTGTTGGCGAGGAAGCGGTGGTTGCGCGCAGCGGCCGCGACGCATGCCAAAATCTCCTTCTGGTGCTCGGCGATCGACCAGCCCGGCAACACGGCAATCCGGCAGTCGACGTCGCACCAGGCCGGCACGCTGGAGGCCCAATCGCCGCCCTTGATGATGCCGGGATTGAAATTGATGGGATGGTTGAGCGTCCTGAAGTGACGATCGGCTTTGGCGCGCTCGTTCCATTCGATCTCGAGTTTTTGCAGGGCCTGGATCAAATGATAGGCCGCCATGATTGCGTTCGCGCCGGAACCGGCGAAGGCAACGTGGGTCGGATGGCCCTTCACGCGCAGGCGAAACCAGATCACGCCAACCTGAGAGCGCACCATCTTGCCGCCGGTCGGCTCCGGAATGAAACAGGCATCGGCGCGGTAGCCGCGCTGAAGCGTCGAGAGCGCGCCGACGCCCGTGCTCTCCTCCTCGATCACGGACTGGAAGTGGATCCGCGCCGTAGGCTTCAAGCCCGCGGCTTTGATCGCATCCAGCGCGTAGAGCGCACCGATCGTGCCCGACTTCATGTCGCAGGCACCCCGGCCAAACATCTTGCCGTCCTTGATGACGGGCGAGAACGGCGGCGTATCCCACAATTCCAGCGGACCTGCCGGCACCACGTCGCAGTGCCCCTGGAGGATCAGCGATTTTCCAACGTTCGTTTGCGGACGGTAGGTGCCCACCACCGAACGCGCTTTCGAAAAATCATGCTCGATCGGGCCAAAACCGCGCAGATCCTTGAGGTCGTCGATATTGATGTGCCAGTCGTCGATCTCATAGCTGCGTTCGCGCAGGAGGTCGCCGATCATGTCCTGGCACGGTCCCTCCGCCCCGCGGGTCGAGGGGATCGCGACGAAATCGCGGGTGGTCGCAAGCTGGGCTTCGAAGCCGGCGTCGACGGCGTCAAGAATCCTCTGCTGCGTCTCGGCATTCATCAGGCAACTCCAATCGGGCGTTCAGATCATCGATGGAGCGCAAGCTAGCCGATTTCAGCCGTTCGGGTACTCTACAAAATAAGCATCCCGCAATGCATCTTCGAGCAGCCGGCCTTCGAAGTAGCCATTCAATGTCGCAGGCCGGGTGACGCCGTCGAGCAGACGCGGACACGGCTCGGGCGCGCCGAGCACCGTGCGCACCGGGATGCGCTCGGCATAGATCGGGAGTTCGTAGTCCTCATCGTCATCGGCCACGCCCTTGGCACGGATCTTGGCCGAGGCCTCCTCGATCTCCATCGCGATGAAGGAGGTCGCCTTGGTCTCCTGCGCGGTGCTCTGACGCAGGCCCGCGGTGCGGCCCGGGAAGAAGCGGTCGACCATCGCGATCACCGCGCGCTCTTTCTCCTCGTGGTCGGTGACGAGGTAGGCGGTGCCGAACGCCATCACCGCCCGGTAATCGGCGGAGTGATTGAAGCCGCAGCGCGCCAGCACGAGACTGTCGAGATGAGCGACCGTCAGGCAGACGCGCTCGCCCCTGGTCTGGTTGCGCAGCATGCGGCTGGCGCTGCTCCCATGCCAGTACAGCTTCGTTCCTTCGCGCCAGAAGAAGGTCGGCGTGCAATAGGGCTGACCGTCGATCACATAGGACACGTGGCATAGCATCGAGGAGTCCAGGATGCGGTGAACGGTCGCGTGATCGTAGAAGCCGCGGTCGTGACGGCGCTTCACCTGGTTGCGCGCTGACGTCGGATAGGAGTCTGAGTTTTCAACCTGGCTCACGGCCGCACCTCCGAGATTGGAACAATTCGGAAGAGTTGTAGCCGTGGATTTGGTCTGCGATAGTGCCAATTCCATGCGAAAAATTCCGACCAATTCTCCCTCGCCGGCCAAGGCCGAGTTGCCGCTCGACCTCACCGGTCCGCACGTCACGGCCGGCGCCTCCGCGGCGCACCGGCTCTACCAAGCGCTCTGCGAGATGATCGTCTCCGGTCTCGCCAGGCCCGGCGAGCCATTGCCGCCCTCACGGACACTGGCGCACCAGACCGGCTTGCGCCGCAACGCCGTCGTCACTGCCTATGAGCGGCTGATCGCCGACGGTTTTGCCGAGGCAGCCGTCGGCTCCGGCACCTTTGTCGCCGCGCGCATCCCTGCACGAGCAGCCGAGGCGAACAAACCCAAGGCGGTTGTCGAAGCGCCGCAGCATGGCGCGTTCGCGCTCGGCTGCACCCATATCGACGAGCGCGCCGTGCAGCGCTTCCGCGCCTTCGTGGGCCGTCGCATGCGCGCATTCGGATCCGAGCATCTGCATTATGGCGATCCCCGCGGCAGTCGCGAGCTGCGTGCGGCAATCGCCGATCACCTGCTGTCGGCGCGAGGGCTGCGCTGCGACCCCGATCAGATCATGCTCACGTCCGGCACGCTGCATGCGCTGCGCATCGTGCTGAGCGCGATCCTCAAGCCGGGCGACCAGGTCTGGTGCGAGGACCCCGGCTATCCGATCGCGCGCCAGACGATCGGACATTGCGGATATCGCACCGTACCCATTCCGGTCGACGCGTACGGGCTGCACGTGGCCAAAGGTCGTTCGGCGGCACCGTCTGCGCGCGCGGCCTATGTCACGCCGTCGCACCAGTTTCCGCTGGGCGTCCAGATGTCGATGCCACGGCGGCTCGAACTGCTGGACTGGGCAAAGCAGGCCGGTGCCTTCGTGTTGGAGGACGATTACGACAGCGAGTTCCGCTACGACGGCGCGCCGCTGATGTCGCTCGCCGGCATCGATCACCTCCAGCGCGTGATCTACCTGGGCACCTTCGCCAAGACCTTGTTTCCGGGCCTGCGCATCGGCTATTGCGCGCTGCCCGAGCGCCTGATCGCGGACGTGACGGCTGCACGGGCTGCGCTCGACCGCTTTCCCGGCACGCTGATGGAAGGCGCGGTGGCCGACATGCTCAATTCCGGCGCCTTCGCCGCGAACCTGAAGCGGGTGCGCAAGCTCTATCGCGAGGCGCGTGATGCGCTGGCGGAGACATTGGAAGCGAAATCGGACGGGGCGCTATCCGTGCCGGTGCCGTCGCAAGGGTTGCATCTTGTCGCACGGTTCAATCCCCCGGTCGATCCGTCGCGCGCGGCCGAGGCCAAGCGGGCGGCCGGCGCGGAAGGTTGGCTCCTGGCCGACACCTATTCACTCGCGCGTCCCCTGCCCGGTTTCGTGCTTGGATTTTCAGGGCATACGGTTCCGCAACTGGTGGCCTCTGCCGAACGGCTGGCGCGCGAGTCGCGCGCTATCTTGTGCGCGAGGAGCTCAGCCCGGCAGGCGTAACGAAGCTTCACCTATCAGAATCGCCTCCGGCTCCCTAGATTGCGGCATCGACGCCGGACTTCAAATCATGCTGCTACACCGCGCGACCTGCCTTTCGCTCCTGATGTCCCTCGCGCTCGCCTCCACGGCGCGCGCAACAATGGTCGGCCGCGAGCAGGACATCGTGGATCTCAAGCTCGGCCAGCGCGTACAAGTGGATGACGGAACTTGCCCCGCCGGACAGGTCAAGGAAGTGCGCGGCGCGAAGATGACCGACAAGGGCGTTTCACGGACGAGCACCTGCGTGCCACGATACGGTCCGAAAACCAAATAATCTGAACGTCACTTCGCCGGATCGAACATGCACTGCAAGGTCGGCTTGGCGATTTTGGTGAAGGTCGGGCCGATTTCACCCTGCTTGGACGTCGGCACCCAGTCGGTCTCGATCGTCGGCACGCCGGTCTCGCTGATGCCGCGCAGCAGCGCCTCACGCAAGTCGCGGTCCTCGACGACGGCAGCGGCATGGTCGTGCAGGCAACCGCAGACCTCCTCCGGGTGCTCCCAGCGCCCGAGCATGCGCGGCGCACACTGACGCACGAATTCGGCACGGGAATCCGGCAGCCTGGAGGGAGCGCGCACCTGCGCCGCAGCGGCGCTGAGCGTCAGAACGGACATGAACGCTGCGGCGCAGAAACGAGCAATCATGATGGCCTTTGCCGGCAATTTTTCTTGTTGGCGATCAGAAGCGCGTGGCGACCACGATCGGCTGCGGTGCAATGATCGTCAGCGACGAACCGGTGTACTGGAAGGTGCCGACACCGGGAAGACTGCCATCCGGCGAGCCCGCGAACGAGGAACCGGCAAGCACGAAGCCGAAGGCAAGGATGAAGCTGAGCGCGCGCATGGTCTTGTCTCCGAATCGGTGGCCGGCGGTGCCGTCGTTGTGAAGCTGATAACCATGGGTGGTTTCGTGCGTGATGCGCCAAAAGCGGAAAATGGTTTCATCTTTCGTGAGAATTGTTTCGTCGTGTCCGGCACGACGAAACATTCGCCGGAAAATGCCAATCTTTTCAGGGGGGCGCGCCACGGCCCAAAGTAGCCTGACAAATTCCCGCTCGGTTCGGAACGAGCCTCCACGTGGTCGGGGACGCTTCGGCTACGACCTAAGCCATCGAAATCGCGACGCCGGGACCACCGGGCGCGTTCACGTGAGCAATGGCCATCATGATGGCGGCAGATCGCGCTCGACGCGCGAGACGGACCAGCGGATGGGCCGCGGAGACAACGACCCGTTCGCAACAGCGCGACGTCAGCTGGCGAAATGGCGCTGCAAGCCAAGCGCGACCTTGAAGCCGCGCCGCAGACATTCGCGCCGCTGACTGGCTCGCATCTTGCAGGACCTCGCAGTCGTCAGTGAGTGAAGAACTCACCGCACTTCTGGACGCTTGCGTCCGCTGGTCCCCACGGCATGATCGGCACGGTCGACGTCGAGTTCTTTGGTGAGCCCTCGATCAGCTTGTCCGAATAGACCATGTAGACCAGCACGTTGCGCTTGGCGTCACAGCCGCGCACGATCTGCATCTTCTTGAAGAACAGTGAGCGGCGCTGGCGGAACATGTCGTCACCTTGCTCCATCTTGTTCTTGAACTTGATCGGGCCGACCTGGCGACAGGCCAGCGAGATGTCCGAGACCTCCTCGGCAAGGCCGAGCCAGCCCTTGAAGCCGCCCTTCTCCGGCACCGTGAAGTGACAGGCGACGCCCTCGACCTCGGGGTCGTCGAGGCCGTAAGTCGCGAGCTTGTCGTTCGGGCTCATCCATTTGAATACAGTCGAGCGGCGGAAGATCAGATCGGGCTCGTCGGCAGCAAGGGCGGGCGCCGCCCAAATCGTCAGAGCCAGGAGGAATAAAGCGAGGCCCTTCAAACGGATGCCGAAAAGACCGTGGAAACGAGATGACATGAAGTTCTCCGGTAACAAGTCCCCGCAATGTAGGCATCAGGCGGCCGGTCAGGAAGACGAGCGGCCAGTCGGCACGGCCGCCGTTTACCGCTCTGTGAGGCTTTTTTGCTACGCGTTGAACAAAAGTAGCTGACGGCAGAACCACCTTGAGGGTGAACGCGTATCCCCTTTGCGAGACTAACGTCTGATTTGGATTATGGATTCGAGGATGAACAGCGTGAACGGGTCCGGTTTTGCTGCCAAGCCAACGCGGATTTGGCAGATCGCCATTTTGACGGCGGCGGGTGCGATCGGGACGGCAAGCCAGGCTGACGCAGCGTTTTATTATTGGACGGATTATTCCGACGGGTCCTATTACGCCCGGCAGGATCGGCATCCCGAACTACCGCGCCACAAGCCGCCGAAGCGCGGCACGGCGGGCAAGAAGGAGATCGTCGCCGAGAAGGAAGCGGGCACCAAGCCGCAAGGACCGCTCGTCATCGTCGTCTCGATCGACCGGCAGAAGGTGACGGTCTACGACAGCAAGGGCGTGTTCGCGGAATCCCCGGTGTCGACAGGCATGAAGGGCCATTCGACGCCGATGGGTGTGTTCAGCGTCATCCAGAAGCACAAATTCCACCATTCCAACATCTACAGCGGCGCCCCGATGCCGTACATGCAGCGGATCACCTGGTCTGGCGTCGCCATGCATGCCGGCGTGCTGCCGGGCTATCCGGCCTCGCATGGCTGCATCCGCATGCCGATGGCGTTCGCGGTGAAGATGTGGAACTGGACCAGGATGGGCGCGCGCGTGATCGTCGCGCCCGGCCAGATGTCGCCGCAAAGCTTTTCGCATCCGCTGCTCGCCTCGGTGCGCGTAGCGCCGCAGCCCGCCGCCAGCCTCGCGCCGCAGATCAACGCCAGCGACAAAGCCGATAAGGGCGCGGCGCAAACCAAAGTCAACGAAGCCACGCCGGCCGAGACGAAGACCGCGAGCGCAGACAGCGTGCTCGAGCTGCGCGCCTCCGTCGGCCACACCGTGATGTCGGATGTGACCACCGGCCATGCGCCCGCCCGCGAGGAAGCGGCTGCGCCCGCCGACAAGATCACGACCAAGATCGCCGGGGCATCTGACGCGGCCAAGCCGCAATCCGAAGAAACCGCCAGGCCCGCAAACATGGACGCGAAGTCGATTGAGGCCGCGGAAGCGCCCAAGGCTTCGACAGTGACCGACGACAAGCTCGGCGCTGCCAAGACCGAAGCTGCCGATTCCCGGAAGAAGACTGATGCTCCGGCACTCGCCACCTCGGCCGACATGGAGAAGGACGAGACCCGCGTTGCCGATCCGGCACCTGCGGCGAAGCCGGATGCGCCGCGGCGGGCCGGCCAGATCGCCGTCTTCATCAGCCGCAAGGATTCCAAGCTCTACGTGCGACAGAACTTTGCGCCGTTATTCGAGGTGCCCGTCACGATCGCCCCGAGCGACCGGCCGCTCGGCACGCACGTCTTCACAGCCGAAGTCGATAAGACCGATTCCAACGCGCTGCGTTGGTCGGTGGTGTCGCTGTCGATCTCGGTCCGCGCCGCTGCGCGCGATGACGACGGACGCGTGTCACGCCGCCAGCGTGGCGCTGCCGTGATCCCCGTTGCCGCAAAGCCGGTGGTCACGCCGGACAGCCCGACTGAAGCCCTCGACCGCATCTCAATTCCGGCCGACACCATGGCGAAGATTAACGAGATGCTGACATCAGGTGGCTCGATCATCGTCTCCGACCAGGGCATCAACCAGGGGGAGACCGGCGAAGGCACGGACTTCATCGTCCGCCTTTACTAGCGCCTTCACTAGAGAGCGTTTTGAGCGAAGTGGATACCGCTTCGCGCAAAGCAAACGCGCCAAACGTCTAGCGCCTCGCCGCGACCGATAACGCGGTGTTGACGAGTGAGGTTGCAGCGGCGGAGTAACATGCACCCCGGATCATTTCGGGGACGGCGTCATGATGAACCGCAGGACCATGCTCGCCGCGCTTGCAGGCGCACTCGTGCCAATGAAGCGCGCGTTTGCCGACGGCGGCATGAGCCGGATCTCGGCCTATGCCTTCTCCTTCCCCGCGTTGTCCGGCGAGGACATCCGCCTTGCCGCGTACACCGGCAAGCCGCTGCTGGTGGTGAACACCGCTTCGCTCTGCGGCTACACCCCGCAATATGCAGACCTCCAGGAGCTCTGGGACGAGTTTCGCGAGCGCGGGCTCACCGTGATCGGCGTGCCTTCCAACGATTTCGGTGGCCAGGAGCCCGGCGGCGCCAGCGAAATCTCTGAGACGGCGCACCAATACCGCGTTTCCTTCCCGATCACAGCCAAGTCCGTTGTGATCGGATCGAAAGCGCACCCCTTCTACAAATGGGCCGCCGACGCACGGCCGCGAGAGGTTCCGAAGTGGAACTTCCACAAATATCTGATCGGCCGTGACGGCTATATCGCCGAGGTCTTTGCGTCCGCCGTCGCGCCGACCGATACGCGGGTCAAAACGGCCATTGCCAAGGCGCTGGCCGACAGTTGACGCGAGTTGCGCCCCATCCGGTTGGGCACAATTGTGGCGGGGCATCAAACAGCCGTTGCAATGGCGAGGGCCCACCCTCTAGGCTAGGATGGTTTGGGGCAGGACGGTTTGCCGCAGAAAAAGCCGCGGCGGAACAACGGGATCAATCTCGAGGACAACACCATGCGTGTGGCGGCAGGACTGATTTTGGCAAGCGCGATGTCTCTGGGCATGACCGGCGCGGCATGGTCGCAGACCGCCGCAAAACCCGCGGCCACCACCCAAGGAGCACCGGCGATACCGGCAGCTTCCGCGCCGGCGGCTGCGCCGGCACCCGCTCCGGCAGTAGCTGCCGCGCCAGCGGGCTTCGTTAACCCGCCGCCACCGAAACAGGCGCCGCAGCCGGCGCGTGCAGCCTGCAGCACGCCGGGCGCGCTCGGTGTCGCCCGCACCGTCGAGATCGACACCACCGGCGGCCCCGGCTTCGGCTTCGAGCATTTCAAGGAGCTCGACTTCCTGCGCGACCACGAGGTGGTGCTGACCTTCGACGACGGCCCCTGGCCCAAGAACACGCCCGCCGTGCTGAAGGCACTCGCCGACGAGTGCACCACCGGCATCTTCTTCTCCATCGGCAAGCACGCGACCTACGAGCCGGAGATCCTGAAGCAGGTCTATGCGGCCGGCCATACCGTGGGCAGCCACACCTGGTCGCATGCCAACCTCAACAACAAGAAGCTCAACGAAGCGCAGCGCAAGGAAGAGATCGAGAAGGGCCTATCCGCGGTGAAATGGGCGCTCGGCGGCATCTCGCCTTCGCCTTTCTTCCGCTTCCCGGCGCTCCAGCATCCGCCGGAGATGGTCACCTATCTCGGCAACCGCAACATCGGAATTTTCTCCTGCGACATCGATTCGTTCGACTTCAAAGCCTCCAAGCCTGAGAAGGTGGTCGAGACCGTGATGAAGAAGCTCGACACCAAGGGCAAGGGCATCATCCTGATGCACGACTTCCAGAAGCACACGGCGGA
Organism: Bradyrhizobium sp. 153; assembly: GCF_023073835.1. Taxonomy (NCBI): domain Bacteria; kingdom Pseudomonadati; phylum Pseudomonadota; class Alphaproteobacteria; order Hyphomicrobiales; family Nitrobacteraceae; genus Bradyrhizobium; species Bradyrhizobium sp. 153. The sequence goes on from NZ_JADPKH010000027.1 coordinate 36,822, forward strand.
GGCCCTGCCCGAGCTGCTCAAGCGCCTGAAGGCGGGCGGCTACAAGGTGGTAGCGATGCGCGCCAAATTCCCGGCATCGACGCTGCCCGAATACGACCAGGAGCTGCTCAAGGACGTCAAGCTGCCGACGGTGAGCCAGCGCCCGGTCAATTCCGTGGTGACGACCGTTTCCGAATAGACGGCCATTGTCTTTTCGCATCGAAGGCTACGTCATCGTCTCGGCGGACGGCATGCTCGCTGACGCCGCGCATGTGATGCCGGACAGTCTGAAGTTCGAAGGCGACAAGCTGTTCTTCGAGCAGGCGCTCGATCGCGCCGCGCTGATCGTGCACGGCCGCAACTCGCACGAGCAGCAGCCGAACTCGCCGAAGCGCAAGCGACTGATCCTGACCCGCAAGATCAGGGCGCTGACCGTCGACCCTGAAATGCCGAACGCGACATTGTGGAATCCGGGTCACGCCAGCTTCGCGGAAGCTTGCGCCTTCGCCAACGTCGCATCCGGCACGGTCGCGATCATCGGCGGCCCGATGGTGTTCGACATGTTCATGGACCGCTACGACACGTTCTGGCTGTCCGAGGCGCCGCATGTGCGACTGCCCGGCGGCGAAGGCTGTTTTGGCGGCGTGCCCCAGCGGACGCCGCACGAGGTGCTCGCCTCGCACGGAATGAAGCCCAGCGCGCCGTATCTGCTCGACGCGGCACATGATGTCGCCGTCACGCCGTGGCGGCGGGGATAGCGCAAGATCAAGGTGCGCATCGCCGCCAGTCCGCTGTGAGCCGCCGAAGCCAGCCGCCCGTCCTCAGGCAACGTCAATCGCCGCGGCCCGTGCCCCGTCGTCGCGCACGCTCCCGCGTCCCCGGCAGGTCCGGCGATGGCTCAATGTGCCGAGAGTTTCAACAATCCCGAAATCGGCCTGCGCGGCAGATTCTCGTGCGCCAGTTGGAGTCAGAGAGAGCAGTGCCGAAGGGCGACGGTGCGGCGGAGTTACGACGTTCCTCATCCCGAGCCTGTTTAATGCGGCGTGAACCGGCGAGGCCAAAACTCCTTCCCACACGAGCGAAAAATTAGAGCTTCTCTGTTATGCAGATCGCATGTGGCGACTTCATTCCGCTTTCTGGCATACGCCCGGCCCCTCATTAAGGACAAAGAGACCATGAGTTCGATTTTTGCCTCCCTCTCCTGCCGCAAGTTTCTCGGCGCCATCGCGGTCCTGGTCTCGCTGACCTTTCTGTCAGTGATGTCGCCGTCATCGGCCTACGCGATCGACCTGCCGACCGACGACGAGCAGGACGTGCTGGTCCGCACGACGCTGATGACCTTCAACGACGCCAACATCACCGGGAACTACTCGGTCCTGCTTGCCAAGGGCTCGAGGCAGTTCCAGGACAAATGACGCCCGAGAAGCTGGCGGCCGCGTTCGAATCCTTCCGCAGCAAGAAGCTGTTCTTCGAAGGGATCGTCACCGACGATTACGAATCACAGCAGAAACCCAAGCTCGATTCGGAAGGTGCGCTCGTTCTCGCCGGCGAGTTCAAGAACGACGAGGTCCGGGTCAAGTACAGGCTGCGTTTTGCCCAGAACGACAATGCCTGGAAGATCATCGGCATCGACGTCGATGCCAAGAAACTCTGACAAGAAGCCGAGATGGGAAATCCTGAGCGGCGATCCGCCGCGGCTGCCAAGAGGAGGCTGCTTTGATGTCGACAAGCGATACTCCATCGACGCCCAAACCCCTTTGGCGCCGTGGCCTCGCCGGCTTTCTCGACTTCCTGACGGTGTTCTTCGTCGGCGGCTATTCCATTGGCGCCGCCACCGGCGAGACGACGAAGGACGGTTTCAGCCTGCACGGCGCATCCGCTCTTGTGCTGTTTGCCCTGATCACCCTGTACTTCTATCTTGGCTGGAAGGTGCTCGGTGGCACGTTCTGGCAGCGCATCCTTGGGGCGCGTTAGAGCATTATCCGGAAAAGTGCGAAGCGGTTTCCGAAAAGATCATGCTTGAACAACAACCTAAAGCGCGGCGATGACTCATCCCAATCTCATCACGCTTTTAGGTGCGGGCTGGCGTCAGCGTAATCCACCCTACAGGACCGCGCGGAGCGGCGGTCATACCCTGCCTACACGTCCCCGTAGGCCGCTTCGGCCGGACGCGTGGTTCGGCCGTATCCGATGATCATGCACAGTGCGCCGATGATCGACAGGTTCTTCAGCGCGTCGATCACCACCTTGGCGTTGTCGGGCGGCGCCTGGTTCCAGAAGTCATCGAACAGCACGGTCGCGACCGCGACGTAGATGATCAGCAGCATCGCGAAGAAGCGCGCGCCGAAATTCAGCGCAATCATCAGCCCGGCGATGACCTCGAGTCCTCCGACCGCGATCGCCAGCAATTGCGGCGTCGTCATGGCGGTCGCGGTCTCGACTTGCTTGGCGTAAGGCGCAATCATATCGGGCACCATGATCTTGGTGGCGATGAAGTCCGCCGTCGCCTGGATGGCGAACAGCTTGGACGCGCCCGTGTAGATGAACAGTACGGCGAACAGGATCCGCCCGAAAGTCACGAACGCTGGCATGATCGGCCTCTTGGCAAGAGCGCTAAGCACGGGATGCGCGAGGGATTATGAAGAGTCCGCTTGCGGTTTTCAAACAGGGAAATGGAGAACCGCGAGGAATTCAAAATAAGCCGCGCGACCGGTGCCCCTTCTCCCCTTGTCGGAGAAGGATGTGCATCTTTCGCGCAGATCGACCCTTACGTAAACAACGTCGGCTGCTGCCTCGCGGCGCGCTCCTGCGCTTCGACCACCGCGACCGCCGTCATGTTAAGGATGCCACGTGCGGTCACCGAGGGCGTGAGGATATGCGCCGGCCGTGCCGGGCCGATCAGGATCGGGCCGACCGGGAGCGCGTCCGCCAGCGACTTGATCATCTGGTAGGCGACGTTGGCGGTATCCAGGCTTGGCATGATCAGGATGTTGGCCTCGCCCTCGAGCTTGGAGTGCGGCAGCACCATTTTCCGCGCAGCAGCTGAAAGCGCGGTGTCGCCCTGCATCTCGCCGTCGGCCTCGATCTCGGGATGCTTCTCCTTCAGAAGCTGGGTCGCCCGGCGCATCTTGCGCGAGGAGTCGGTATCGTAACTGCCGAAATCCGAATGCGAGACGAAGGCGATCTTCGGCTTGATGTTGAAACGCTGTACGTGGACCGCCGCGAGCGAAGCGATCTCGGCAAGCTCTTCCGCGCTCGGATTTGGGCGTACCTGCGTATCCGCGATAAAAAATGCGCCCTTGCTGGTGATCAGCAGTGCCAGCGCGGCGTAGTCGCTGACGCCGGCTGAGAAGCCGATGATCTCGCGGACATGGCGCAGATGACTCATATAGCGACCCTCGACGCCGCAGAGCATGGCGTCGGCCTCCCCGCGCACCACCGCAAGTGCCGCGATCACCGTGTTATTGGTGCGCACCACCGTGCGCGCTGCGTCGGGCGTCACACCGCGGCGGCCGGCGACCTCGACATAGGACTGCACATAGGAACGGTAGCGTGGATCGTCCTCAGGATTGATGAGGTCGAAATCCTTGCCGGCCTTGATCGACAGGCCGAACCGCTTGATGCGTGCCTCCACCACCGAGGGGCGGCCAACCAGGATCGGCCGCGCCAGCTTCTCCTCCAGCACCACCTGGGTGGCGCGCAGCACACGCTCGTCCTCGCCTTCGGCGTAGATCACGCGCACCGGCTGAGTCTTGGCCTTGGCGAACATCGGCTTCATGACGAGGCCGGAGCGGAAGGCGAAGCGCTCGAGCAGCGCGGTGTATTCATCGAAATTGGTGATGGGCCGCGTTGCGACGCCCGATTGCATCGCCGCCTTCGCCACCGCCGGCGCGATCCGCAAGATCAACCGCGGATCGAACGGGCTCGGGATCAGCGAGCCCGGGCCAAAACCCTGCGTCTCGCCGGTGTCAAAACCCTGCGCGACTGCATCCGACGGCGCCTCGCGCGCGAGCTGCGCGATCGCCTCGACGGCGGCGTGCTTCATCTCCTCGTTGATGGCGCTGGCGCCGACGTCGAGCGCGCCGCGGAAGATGAAGGGAAAGCACAGGACGTTGTTGACCTGGTTCGGATAGTCGGAGCGGCCGGTGCAGATCATGGCGTCGGGGCGCACCTTGCGCGCCTCCTCCGGCATGATCTCCGGCACGGGATTGGCGAGCGCCATGATCAACGGCTTGTCGGCCATCGCCTCGGCCATCTCCGGCTTGAGCACGCCGGGCGCGGACAGGCCGATGAAGATGTCCGCGCCGCCGATGACGTCGGCGAGCGTGCGCTTGTCGGTCTTCTGCGCATAGACCGCCTTCCAGCGGTCCATCGAGGTGTTGCGGCCCTCGTGCACGAGGCCGTCGATGTCGCAGACCCAGATGCTCTTGCGCTGCGCGCCCATCGACACCAGGAGATTCAGCGTCGCGATTGCCGCGGCCCCTGCTCCCGAGGCCACGATCTTGACGTCGGACAGTTTCTTGCCGTTCAGCCTGAGGCCGTTGGTGATGGCGGCGGCGACGATGATGGCGGTGCCGTGCTGGTCGTCATGGAACACCGGGATCTTCATGCGCTCCTTCAAGCGCGTTTCGATCTCGAAGCATTCCGGTCCGCGGATGTCTTCCAGATTAATGCCGCCGAAGGTCGGCTCGAGCGCCGCCACGGTCTCGACCACGCGGTCGATGGTGTCGGCGGCGATCTCGATGTCGAACACGTCGATGCCGGCGAATTTCTTGAACAGGACCGCCTTGCCCTCCATCACCGGCTTGGAGGCCAGGGGGCCGATATTGCCGAGGCCGAGCACGGCGGTGCCGTTCGAGACAACGGCGACCAAATTGGCGCGGGTGGTGAGCGAGGCGGCCTCGGCGGGATTCTTGGCGATCTCGGTGCAGGCGGCGGCGACGCCCGGAGAATAGGCCAGCGCGAGATCGCGCTGGTTGGCAAGCGGCTTGCTCGCCTGGATCTCGAGCTTTCCGGGCCGCGGCAGACGGTGATAGGCGAGCGCCGCCTGGTGGAGATCATCAGAATAGGACGACATGCGGTGTCTCGCCTCGCGTTACCGGCCTCAAAATGCATCACCGGGAGCGGCCGCCCAATGCGGACGTTATTTCCGGGTCATGGAAACGGGATGAAGCACGGCAGCCGCCCCGGTGGCAACATCCGATTGCGACCCCATCAACAGGACGCGTGGTCAAATATTTGAAAACCATAGCTTTCCCTGGACCGCGCGGCGTTTCGCGAATATGGCAGGTTGCGCGGTGCAAAACCAGCAACTGGAGCAGGGAAATGAAGCGATTCCTGATCGGCCTGATCGCACTCGCCGTGCTCGGCGCGGGCGGATCGTTCGGCTTCAACCTCTATGCAAAATATCGCGCCACCACCGAGGTCGAGGCCGCCTTCGAGCAGATCCGCAAGCAAGGCGGCAAGGCGAGCTACGGCAAGGTCGAATTCGACGTGATGAGCCGGACACTGAGGGTCGATGATATAGCGGTGACTCCCGGCAACGAGTCCCAGGCGCAGATCAAGATCGCCGGCATCAAGGGCACCGGCGTCCGCCTGCTCGACCAGAGCAGCTTTTCGGCCGACAACATCGACGTCACGGGTTTCGAAGTCGCGCTCAACCAGGTCGGCCCCGCGAAGCTGAACGCATCCTATAAGATCCCGCAACTCACCCTGCGTGACTATGCCGGCCCCCTTCACGCCGGGAATGTGCCGACGGGTGGCTCCGTGATCGATATCTACCGCTATGTGCTCGGTCAATACGCACGCGTCACGGCATCGTCACTGACCGCTCCGACGTTGACGATGAGCTTCGATGCGAGCGGCAGCGCCGCCGGCAGCGGCGAGGTCGCCTATTCCGGCCTGGCCATCCAGAATCTCAAGCACGGCAAGTTCGATGCGATGAAGGCGGACCGCGCTGTTTTCACCATCGACGTGCCGCAGCCGGGCAAGCAGGACAAGCTGACCGGCGATCTCTCCAACATCATCGTCAACGAGTTCGATGCGACCGCGATCGCCGCGGTACTCGACCCAGACAAGACCGGCGACGACGGCTACTACCGCGTCTACCGGCAAATCTCCGCCGGCCCTTATGTGCTCAAATCGACCCAGGGCATGCGGATGGACATCGACGGGATCACCTTCGAGGACGTCGCGGCGCAGCCGTCAAAATTCCGGCCGGCCGAGATCGTTGCGCTCATGCCGACAGACCGGTCGGTCCTCCCGACATCCGCGCAATCGCGCGAGATGATGGAGAAGCTCGCCGGGTTCTATGATGGCCTCCGTATCGGCAAAATCCAGGTCGGCAAGACGTCGATCAGCATGCCGCAAGGCACCGCGAGGATCAACGCCGTCAGATATCGGGGTGGCGAATTCGCGGTCGAAGGCGTCGATACGCCGACCCCGCAGGGGCAGTTCAGGATGGAGCGCTTCGCGCTGAAATCCTTCAGCGCGGCAAACCTGATGCGCTGGGCGGCAGGCTTCAGCAATCACGGGCAGGCACCCTCGCCCGATCAGGTGCTGGGCCTGTTCCGCGTGCTGGAAGGCGCCGAGATCAAGGGCGTGGTGGCGCCCGACAAGAACACCAAAAGGCTGATCACGATCGATACGATGACACTGGAGTGGGGACAGCTGATTGGCTCGATCCCGAGCAAGGCGCACCTGATTGCGAAATTCGTCACGCCCACCGATCCATCCGACCCAAAACAACTTCCATTGGTTCTCAGCGGGATCGACAAGCTCGCGATCGATCTCGATCTCGGCGCCGCGTGGACAGAGTCGTCCAACAGCTTCAATTTGACGCCCGCGACACTCGACATCGGAGGGATCGCCAGCGCGCAATTGCGCATCACGCTTAGCAATGTGCCACGCGAGCTGTTTTCGGCTGACCCCGCTCAGTTCATGGGTCGGGCCGCCCAGGTTGAGGCTGTCGCGCTCGAGTTCTCGGTCCGCGACAATGGTTTCGTCGATTCCGCGGTGACGCAGAATGCACGGGGACGAAATGTCAGCCGCGACGAGGCGCGCCGGACACTCGTCGACAGCGTCAGGGCGTACCGAGCGGATGTCGCCGCCGCCAATCCGGAGGCGGACACGGCGGTGGACGCGATCGCGAGCTTTGTCGAGACGCCGGGCCAGACGCTCGTCATCAAGGTCACGCCGCGCACGAAGGTGCCGCTGATGCAATTGATGCAGCTCTTCAATGCCGACCCGGAGGGCACGCTGGCGCAGTTCAAGATCGAAGCGTCGACGGGGCTGTAGGGCGAGCGGTTGCGACGGTCGCGTGTCCCGGACGCGGCGCGGCATGAAATGACGCGACGCAGCGCCGGGACCCAGAAAGCCCGTTGTTCCCGCAAATGTGGGCCCCGGCTCTGCAGCGCATCGCCGAAGTAGCGCTGCGCTGCGTCCGGGGCACGAGACCAAAGCCCCACTCAGCCACTCATTTCTGCGGCAGGTTCACCCGGATATGCAACTCGCGCAGCTGCTTGGTGGTGGCCTCCGACGGCGCGCCCATCAGGAGGTCCATGGCCTGCTGGTTCATCGGGAACAGCGAGATCTCGCGCAAGTTCGTGGTGCCACAGAGCAGCATCACGATGCGGTCGACGCCCGCGGCCATGCCGCCATGCGGCGGGGCGCCGTATTGGAAGGCGCGGTACATGCCGCCGAACCGTTCGACCACTTCCTGCTCGCCGTAACCGGCAATCTCGAACGCTTTCACCATTGCTTCCGGCACGTGGTTGCGGATGCCGCCCGAGGCGATCTCGTAGCCATTGCAGGTGATGTCGTACTGGAACGCCTTGATGGTCAGCGGGTCCTGGCCCTTCAGCGCGTCGAGGCCGCCCTGCGGCATCGAGAACGGGTTGTGCGAGAAGTCGACCTTCTTGTCGTCCTCGTTGTACTCGTACATCGGGAAGTCGACGATCCAGGCGAGCTCGAACCGCTCCTTGTCCGTGAGGTTCAGCTCCTCGCCAACCTTGTTGCGGGCAAGACCCGAAAACTTCCAGAACTTGTCGGGATCACCGGCGACGAAAAAGGCGGCATCGCCTTCCTTCACGCCGAGCTGCGCTCGGATCGCGGCGGTGCGTTCGGGACCGATGTTGTTCGCGAGAGGACCGGCGCCCTCGCCACCCTCGCGCCACATGATGTAGCCGAGGCCGGGCTGGCCTTCGCCTTGCGCCCAGGAATTCATGCGATCGCAAAACGCACGGCTGCCGCCGCCCGGTGCCGGAATTGCCCAGACCTGGTTCTTGGGATCTTCGAGCATGCGCGCAAAGACTTTGAAGCCGGAGCCGCGGAAATGTTCGGAGACGTCCTGCATCTCGATGGGGTTGCGCAGGTCCGGCTTGTCGCTGCCGTATTTGCGCAAGGCTTCGGCGAACGGAATCCGGCGCCAGGCCTTTGTCACCGGCTTGCCCTTGGCAAATTCCTCGAAAACGCCGGTGATGACCGGCTCCATCGCGGCGAACACGTCGTCCTGCGTGACGAAGCTCATCTCGACGTCGAGCTGGTAGAACTCGCCGGGCAGACGGTCGGCACGCGGGTCCTCATCGCGGAAGCAGGGCGCAATCTGGAAGTAACGGTCGAAGCCGCTCATCATCAGCAGCTGCTTGTATTGCTGCGGCGCCTGCGGCAGCGCGTAGAATTTTCCCGGATGAATGCGCGAGGGCACCAGGAAGTCGCGCGCGCCCTCCGGTGAGGACGCGGTCAGGATCGGGGTGTTGAATTCGAAGAAGCCCTGCTCCTTCATGCGACGTCGCATGGAGTCAATGATCGACACGCGCGTCATGATGTTCTGGTGTAGCTTCTCGCGGCGCAGATCGAGGAAGCGGTACTTCAGGCGTATGTCTTCAGGATATTCCTGGTCGCCGAACACCGGCAGCGGCAGGTCGCCGGCCGGACCCAGCACCTCGATCTCGCTGACGTAAACTTCGATCTTGCCAGTCGGCAGATCGTCATTGTCGGTACCTTCGGGGCGGCGGCGGGCCTTGCCGTCCATCCGCACCACGAATTCCGAACGCAGCTTCTCGGCCAGCGAGAATGCCGGCGAATCCGGGTCGACCACACACTGGGTCAGACCGTAATGGTCGCGCAGATCGATGAACAGCACGCCGCCATGGTCGCGAACGCGATGGACCCAGCCCGAGAGGCGAACCGTTTCGCCGATGTTGCTCTCGCGGAGCGCGCCGCATGTATGTGACCGGTAGCGATGCATGGTCGTCCCAAATTCAATCTCGGAGGAAGCGAATCGAACGGCCTGTAACGGCCGGTCCGAAGTTGCGGCAGGGTTTACCCGACGAGGCCCAAAGCGGCAACCAAGGGAACGGCCTGATTCGGACCAGATGCGCCCATTTTTGGCTTATCTGGGGTCCAACCTTTGCCATCAGGCGTTCCAACCCTATCTTGAGCTCATGACGGTTCATTTCCCCTTCCAGAACTCCTATGCGGCGCTGCCGGACAGCTTCTTCGCCCGCGTCCCGCCGACCCCCGTGGCGGCGCCCCGGCTGATCAAGCTGAACCGGCCGCTGGCGGTCCAGCTCGGGCTCGACCCTGATATGCTGGAGACCCCGGAAGGCGCCGAAATCCTGGCCGGCAAGACGGTTCCCGTGGGCGCCGATCCCATCGCTATGGCCTATGCCGGCCACCAGTTCGGGCATTTCGTGCCCCAGCTCGGCGACGGCCGCGCTATCCTGCTCGGCGAGGTCATCGACAAAGACGGCATCCGCCGCGACATCCAGCTCAAGGGAAGCGGCCCAACCCCGTTCTCCCGCCGCGGCGACGGCCGTGCCGCGCTCGGGCCGGTCTTGCGCGAATACATCGTCAGCGAGGCGATGTTCGCGCTCGGCATTCCGACCACGCGCTCGCTCGCCGCGGTCGTCACCGGCGAGCATGTAATCCGCGAGACCGCCCTGCCCGGCGCGGTGCTGACGCGCGTCGCCTCCAGCCATATCCGCGTCGGCACCTTCCAGTTCTTTGCCGTCCGCCGCGACACCGAGGCCATCCGCCGGCTCGCCGACCACGTCATCACCCGTCATTACCCGGATTTGCTTCAAGCGGAGCGGCCCCATCACGCGCTGCTCGCAGCCGTCGTTGCGCGCCAGGCTGAGCTCATCGCGCGCTGGCTCCTGGTCGGCTTCATCCATGGCGTGATGAACACCGACAACACGTCCATTTCCGGCGAGACCATCGACTACGGCCCCTGCGCCTTCATGGATGCCTACAATCCCGCGCAGGTGTTTTCCTCGATCGACGAGATGGGCCGCTACGCCTACGCTAACCAGCCGCGCATTGGCTTGTGGAATCTGACCCGGCTCGCCGAATGCCTGCTGCCGCTGTTCTCAGACGAGCAGGAAAAGGCGGTCGCCGAAGCCCAGGACATTCTCGGCGCCTTCGCCGAGACGTTCAGTGCCGCCTATCAGGCCGGCCTGCGCAGGAAGATCGGCCTGTTCACGGAGCGCGACGGCGACGAGGCGCTGATCCAGGACCTGCTCGATGCCATGGCGAAGAACCAGGCGGACTTCACCCTCACCTTCCGCAAGCTCGGCGATGCCGCAGGCGACGGAGGCGCAGACGTGCGCGCGCAGTTCATGGAGCCCGCGGTGTTTGACGAATGGGCCGGACGCTGGCGCGCGCGCATCGCGCTCGAGCCGCAGAGCGCGGCCGAGCGGCAAGCCGCCATGCACGCCGTGAACCCGATGTTCATCCCGCGCAACCACCGCGTCGAAGCCGTGATCCAGGCCGCCGTCAACAACGACGATTACGCCCCGTTCGAAGAATTGGTGAAGGTGCTGGCCAGGCCCTACGAGGACCAGCCGGAGTATGAGGCTTATGCCGATCCGCCGCTGCCGGACCAGCGGGTGCTGCAGACTTTTTGTGGCACCTAACTCCCCCTGATCACCCGGACAAAGAAAGATTGTTCGTGGAGCTGAACTCGCCTGACGTAGCTGCGTAGGGTGGATTAGCCGGAGGCGTAATCCACCTCTTCTCTCAACCAGCGGAAAGTAGATTGGTGGATTACGCTTCGCTAATCCACCCTACCGGCTGCCGCTGCCGCGAGCATCACGCCCGCTCGCCGCACTCGCCCGCGATCTTGACGTCGCCGCCCCAATCCTCTGGAAACAAACCGGCGGGACATCACGGTGAAACGACGAGTACGGCCAGTCGCACACCTTCGAGACATGACCGTGCTTGATGGGATTGTAATAGCAATACTCGACATGACGCGCGTAGTCGGTCTCGTCACGGATGAGATGCTCCAGTACCGGCGTTGCCAGATGCCGCGCTCGTTCCGAGCGGCACGAAAAGCGCTCAGCGGCTCATTCGCAGGGAGTGCCTTGGCAAAACGTGTCTTGATCAACGGCCTGCGCACCGAGAAATTGGCGTCCCCCGGCGGAAGCTTCCAGATCGCGTGCAGATGATCCGGCAGGACCACAAACGCGTCGATCTCGAATGGATGGCTCTGGCGCGTTGCTGCCACGGCGCCCCGTAAGATGTTGATCTTGTCTATCAGAAGAGCCCTCCGCCGATCGAGCAGGTTCACCGTGAAGAACCAGCATCCTCCCGGGACGAATGCGCGGCGATAGTTGGACATGGATCAGCGATAGCACAACTTGAAGTGGGCTCACAGTGGTGGATTACACCTTCGGCTAATCCACCCTACCACGTCGCCACTTGTGGACGCGGGAACCGCTGTCATCAAACTGAAACACTGGCGCTCTAACCGCCTGTCAGGGCCGTCTTGCCGGAGGCGTCCATCCTCCAACAGTCCCGACACAGCGCGCCATGTCCTTCAAATTCATCCATCTCACTGACACGCATCTCGCGAATCCCGGGCAAAAGCTCTATGGCCTCGACCCGCGCGCCCGGCTGGATGCCGCGATTGTCGACATCAACAAGCATCAGTCGGACGCTGCGTTTGCTGTGGTGACCGGCGACCTCACCCATTGGGGCGAGCCGGAGTCCTACGCCAATTTCGCCGACGCATGGCTGCGCTGAAAATCCCGTACGTTGCCATGGTCGGCAATCACGACCGCCGCGACGCTTGCCTCGACCGCCTTCGGTCCGCGCCGCGCGATCAGAACGGCTTCGTGCAGGGCACGCGGACGACCGAGCACGGCCTGTTCGTCTTCCTGGACACGCTGGACGAGACCAGCCATGCCGGCGAGATGTGCGGCAAGCGCCTCGGCTGGCTCGCAAGCACGCTGGCCGCCGCGCCGGCCGACATGCCGTTCGTGGTGTTCATGCATCATCCGCCCTTCCCGGTCGGCGTACTCGCAATGGACGAGATCGCGCTGAAGCAGAGCGCCGAATTCGCCGAGGTGATCGCGCCTTACCGTTCGCGCATCCGCCACCTCTTCTTCGGCCATGTGCACCGGCCGATCTTCGGCAGCTACGGCAAGACTCCCTTCTCCACGCTGCGCGGCACCAACCACCAGGTCTGGTTCGAGCTGAATGCCAACGCGCCGCATTTGGCGAGCCACGAGCCGCCGGCCTACGGCGTGGTGCTGATCGACGATGAGAACCTGGTCGTGCACAGCCACGACTTCCTCGACCAAAGCCCACGCTTCCCTTTCGCCGCGCCAGCGGGAATCGGTGACCGCGACTATGCGCTCAACTTCCTGGCCCGGTGAGATGAGCCTCGCTGAACCCGCGGCTCTCCCGCGCGCGACCTCGGCGGCACCGCGTCTGCATGTCCTGAAACGCTTCACCGCCGGCTTCACGGCGTCGCTGCCGGCCTATCTGCTGCTGCTCCCCTCGCTGGTCTTCCTGGCGCTGTTCACCTATGGCGCGATGGGCCGCGTGCTTATCGATGCGCTCTATCAGCGCACGACGCCGAAAGAGCCCGTGCGCTTCGTCGGCCTCGACAATGTCAGCGCGGTGCTTGCCGACCCCGCCTTCACCGGCGCGGTCGTCAACAATCTCATTTACGCAGTCTGCACAGCGATCCCGAGCATCGGCCTCGCGCTCTTGTTTGCACTCGCGCTCTCGCGCACCAGCGCAGTGACCAGCGCGCTCCGCGCCGCGCTATTCCTGCCGGTGCTGATCCCGATGGTCGCAGCCTCCGCGCTGTTCCTGTTCATCTTCCTGCCCAATGTCGGCCTGCTCGATTATTACATCGGCCGGCTACTTCCGGTGCTGCCGAACTGGCTGGGCGATCCCGACATCGCGCTATCAGCGATCATGGTGATCACGATCTGGAAGAACGCCGGCTATCACATGCTGTTCTTCCTCGCGGGCCTGCAGGCGGTGCCGGAGGACGTCATGGAGGCCGCCCATCTCGACGGCGCCGGTCCGTTCCAGCGCCTGCGCTACATCATCCTGCCGGAGCTCAAGCCCACCTTCCTGTTCGTCACCGTGATCGCGACGCTGAATGCGGTGACGCAAGTCGACCACGTCTTCGTCCTGACCCAGGGTGGCCCGTCCAACTCGACCAATCTCGTGCTGTTCTACATCTATCAGCAGGCCGTCGAGCATTATGACGTCGGCAAGGCGTCGGCGGCGACGCTGCTGACGCTGGCAGCGTTGATGGGCCTCACCGCGCTTTCGTTCCGGACGCTGGCGGACCGCGAGAGCGGCCCATGAATTTGATCGACCGTCTGTTCAGGGATGCTCCGCTCGCCACCCGCCGCGAGATCACGCCAAAGCTCGGTTTCATACTGACCGTGCTGCTCGCACTGGTCTGGCTGATCCCGTTCGTCTGGATGGGCGTGGCGACCCTGCGCCCGGCCTCCGATGGCATCAACCTCATGGCCGAGCTGATGCCGAGCCTGAAGCCGACGCTCGACAACATCAGGGATGCCTGGGAGATCGGCGACTTCCCGCGCTACACCCTCAACACCACAATCATCTGCACCGGCATCCTGCTGGTGCAGTTCGTCACGATCACGCTGGCGGGCTTTGCTTTTGCGCGCCTCGCCTTCGCCGGCAAGACGCTGATCTTCTACCTGTTCCTGATGCAGCTGATGCTGGTGCCGGTGCTGCTGATCGTGCCCAATTTAAGCCTGATCGCGCAGCTCGGCCTCTACGACACGCTCACTGGCGTGATGATGCCTTTCTTTGCCTCCGCCTTCGGCACCTTCCTGATGCGACAAGCGTTCGAGGCCATTCCAACGGAGCTGGAGGATGCCGCCCTGATCGACGGCGCCGGCCTATTCCAGCGCATCCGCCACATCTACGTGCCACTGTCGCTGCCGAGCTTCTCGGCCTTCGCCATCATCTCCGTGACCAGCCACTGGAACGATTTCCTGTGGCCGCTGATGGTGATCAATTCGCCGGACAAGCGGCCGCTCACGGTCGGGCTCTCCGTCTTCACCAAGACGGCCGAGGGCACGCAGGCCTGGGGCACCATCGCCGCGGGAACCCTGATGGTGATCGCACCGCTGCTCGTCACCTTCCTGATCTTCCAGAAGCGCTTCATCAGCTCTTTCGTCACCTCAGGCATCAAATAGGAGATTTTCCGATGCTGTTCTCCCGCAGGCTCATGCTCGGCCTTGCCATTGCAGGCACATTGGCTGGCGCCCTCGCCTTTCCGGCCCTTGCCGGCGAAGGCCCGACCGAGATCGATTTGTTCTTCCCCGTCCCGGTCGACGGCAAGCTCGCCCGCGACATGGGGACCTTGATCAAGGAGTTCAACGAGACCCACCCCGAGGTCAAGGCGACCGCGGTCTACACCGGTTCCTACGACGACACGCTGATCAAGACGCGCGCGGCGATCAAGGCCGGCAAGCCGCCGTCAGCCGTGATCATGTCGGCCAACTTCCTGCTCGACATGCAGATCGAGAACGAGCTTACCAATCTCGACCCTCTGATCGCCGCCGACGGCACTACCAAGGAAAAGTTCTTGGGCCAGTTCTTCCCGGCGCTGCAGGGCAACGCGGTGATCAACCGCTCGGTCTACGGCGTGCCCTTCCACAACTCGACGCCGCTGCTCTACATCAATGCCGATCAGGCCAAGGAGGCCGGCCTCGATCCGAACAAGCCGCCGCAGACCTGGGCCGAGCTTACCGAATGGGCCAAGAAGCTCACCAAGCGCGAGGGTGACAAGGTCATGCGCTGGGGCATCGCCATTCCATGCGCCTATGATTATTGCGGCTGGATGATGGAAACGCTCACGACGTCCAACGGCGGGCGCTACTACAACGAGGAGTTTGGCGGCGAAGTTTATTACGACACGCCTTCGATGCTCGGTGCGCTCACCTGGTGGAACGACCTCATCTTTAAGCACAAGGTGCATGCGCCCGGCGCGACGCCCGGCCCGGCCGTCAGCACCTCCTTCATTTCCGGCAATGCTGCGATGATGATGCTCTCGACAGGGTCGCTGACCTATGTGCGCGACAACGCCAAGTTCAGCTACAAGGTCGCCTTCATTCCTCGCAACGTCCGCAACGCCGTGCCGATCGGCGGCGCATCGCTGATCATTCCGGCAGGGCTCGAAGCCGACAAGCAGAAGGCCGCCTGGACGCTGATCAAGTGGATGACCTCGCCCGAGAAGAGCGGTTGGTGGAGCCGCGCCACCGGCTATTTCGCGCCCAATATGGCCGCCTACAAGACGCCCGATATGGTCGACTTCCTGAACAAGAACCCGGACGCCAAGACCGCCGTCGAACAGCTCGACGTCGCAAAGCCGTGGTTTGCGACCTACAAGACTGTGCCGGTGCGCAAGAACCTCGAGGACGAGGTAATGCTGGTCCTCAACGGCAAGAAGCAGCCGAAGGACGCCCTCGCCGCCGCTCAGAGAGCCGCCGACGAGACGCTCAAGCCGTACAACGCTGAGACGTCGCTGAAACTGCCGTAAGCCCGCAACTCATCGCGCGAACAAACTTCGGCGCACCGTCATGCGGGGCGCCGAATGCGTTTCGACGGGCCCCGCCCGTTAACGCCTTGTCCACCATCCGGCCCGCCCCGCGGCCGGTAACCACGAGAATTAACAGACCCTCAATTCGTCCCGGACAAGTTTAGCAATGTTTCTGAGGGGTTTTCACCGTGGACCTGTTGGTATTCGAGTTCCTGGGACTGGCTCTGGTCGGCATGTGCGTGCTTGTGGTGGCACTGCCATGTGTCCGGAAATCCTCGCAACGGGTCCGCTACGAATAGGATTTTTGTCGGAAAAGGCGATTCCGGCCCAAATGCAAGGCTCGAATTCGCATCGAGCCCCTTGACATCACTGCACTTTCGGCAGAACGGCTGATGGTCTCGTCATGGGCCGTTCATGGATTTGATTACCACCACCGCTGACCTTGCGGCTGCCTGCAGCCGGCTGGCCAAGCACCCCGTCATCACCGTCGATACCGAGTTCCTGCGCGAAACCACCTATTACCCGCTGTTGTGCGTGGTGCAGATGGCGAGCGCCGAGGAAGCTGTCGTCATCGACGCCCTGGCCGAGGGCATCGACCTCAAGCCGTTCTTCGAGCTGATGGGCAACGAGGCCGTGCTGAAGGTCTTCCACGCCGCTCGCCAGGACATCGAGATCATCTGGCACCAGGCCGGCATCATTCCCCACCCGGTGTTCGACACCCAGGTCGCGGCCATGGTGCTCGGCTATGGCGACAGCATTGCCTACGACCAGCTTGTCGAGAAGGTCACCGGGCACCGCCCGGACAAGACCCACCGCTTCACCGACTGGTCACGCCGGCCGCTCTCCAAGGAGCAGATGCACTACGCGGTCTCCGACGTCACCCACTTGCGCGACGTGTTCGCGGCGCTCGATGCCGACCTGAAGAAGCGCCGCCGCAGCGAATGGGTCTCCATCGAGATGGAGGTTTTGACCTCGCCCAGAACCTACGACTTCCACCCCGAGCGCGCCTGGGAGCGGCTGAAGACCCGGGTGCGCAAGCCGAAGGACCTCGCCGTGCTGATGGAGGTGGCGGCCTGGCGCGAGCAGGAGGCGCAGAGCCGCGACGTGCCGCGCGGCCGCGTGCTGCGCGATGAAGCGGTCAGCGACATCGCAACGCATGCGCCGACTACGCTTGAGAAGCTCGCCCATCTGCGCTCGGTGCCGAAGGGGTTTGAGAAATCCAAATGGGGCGCGGACATCGTCGCCGCCGTCGAGCGCGGACTGGCGCGGGATTTCTCGGCGCTGCCGAAGCTGGAGAAGCCGCGCAACAATTCCAATGGAGCGGCCATCGTCGAATTGTTGAAGGTGCTGCTGCGCATGACCGCGGAGCGCCATGCCGTCGCCAGCAAGGTGATCGCCACCGTCGACGATCTCGAAGAGATCGCAGCCAGTGACGAGGCCGACGTGCCGGCTTTGCGTGGCTGGCGCCGCGAGCTGTTCGGCGATGCCGCGCTGAAACTGAAGCGGGGCGAGCTGGCGCTCGCAATCGAAAAAGGCCGCGTGATCGGGGTGCAGCGGGCGTAGGCCCGCGAAGGCCTGTGGCTGGCGCTCTGCCAGCCGCGTCGTCAGTGCGAGCCAACGGGTCCGCGCGAAGCGCGGCCCGATGACAGGCTCCGCGAAGCAATCCAGAATCTTTCGTTGGAGGCAGGCTAGATTGCTTCGTCGCTTCGCTCCTCGCAATAATGAGGAGAGATTTTACGCCGGTGTCAGCTTCGCAACTTCCCCCTTCATGTCCTCCAGCACACCCGAGATCGCCGCGATCAGTTCGTCGATCTGCGCCCTGGTGGCGATCAGCGGCGGGCAGATGGCGATGGCATCGAGCATGTTGCGGGAGATAACGCCGCGCTCCTGCAGCATGCGGCTGGCGATGCCGCCGACGGCGCCCGGCGTAGCGGCTGCGGTCTTGCGCCCCTTGTCGAGCACGAGCTCGAGGGCGGCAATCATGCCGACGCCGCGGACCTCGCCGACCAGCGGACCGCTGGCGAGCTCGCGCAGCTTGCCCTGCATGTAGCCGCCGAGTTCGGCAGCATGCGCGACCAGGCCGCGCTCCTCGATGATCTTCAAATTCTCAAGCGCAATCGCCGAGCCGACGGGATGACCGCCCGCGGTGAAGCCGTGGCCGAGCACGCCGATCTTGTTGCTCTCGTCGGCGATTGGCTCGAACATGCGGTCGTTCAGCAGGATCGCCGACAGCGGGAAATAGCTCGAAGTGATCTGCTTGGACACCACGATCGCATCCGGCTTGATGCCGTAGGTCTCGCAGCCGAACATCTTGCCGGTGCGGCCAAATCCGCAGATCACCTCGTCGGCGACCAGCAGGATGTCGTACTTCTTCAAGACCTTCTGGATCTTGTCCCAATAGGTCGCCGGCGGAACGATGACGCCGCCCGCACCCATCACCGGCTCGCCGAAGAAAGCCGCGATCGTATCCGGGCCCTCCTTCTGGATCAGCGCGTCCAGTTCCTCGGCCCGGCGCGTCGCGAACGCCTCCTCGCTCTCGCCGGGTGCGCCGTCCTTGTAGAAATGCGGCGAGCCCGTGTGCAGGATGTTCGGCAGCGGCAGGTCGAACGAGCGGTGATTGTTGGGCAGGCCCGTGAGGCTGGCCGAGGCGATAGTGACGCCGTGATAGGCGCGCAGGCGGCTGATCACCTTCTTGCGCTGCGGCTGGCCCAGCGCGTTGGAGCGGTAGGCAATCAGCTTCAGCACCGTGTCATTGGCTTCCGAGCCGGAATTGGTGAAGAACACCTTGCTCATCGGCACCGGCGCGAGCGCGACCAGCTTCTCGGCGAGGTCGATCGAGGGCCCGTGCGATTTGGCCGAGAAGGTGTGATAGAACGGCAGCGCCTGCATCTGCTTGTGCGCGGCGTCGACCAGACGCTTCTCATTGAAGCCCAGCCCGACGCTCCACAGGCCGGCCATCGCCTCGAAATAGCGCTTGCCCGCGGCATCGAACACGTAGGGACCCTCGCCGCGCTCGATCACGAGAGGACCGGCCTGCTGATGGGTGCGCGCGTTGGTGTAGGGATGGAGCTGGTAGGCCACATCCCGGGCCTCTTGCGAATTCGGCAGCATGGACATTTGCAGGGATCCCTAAAGTCGTGACACCGCCGGCACAGCCAGCGTCATCACTTGATGATCAAGTTACTTGGCTATTTCGATGAGACAAAGCTTGCAACGCCAATTCGTCGGCAGCAAGCGCTCAGCAGCGTTGCACAAAGCCGCATATCGGGATTGGACGGCTTTTTAGGCCGCGTCGTCGTCATCCCCGTCTTCAGCGGCGGCGGCCTCCCTCACCTCGACGAGCGCCATCGAGAGCAGATAGACCGTCGTGGGCAAGCCGACGCGGCGCGCCGTTTCGACGGCACGCGACAAATCGCTTGCCAGCTCCTTGAGGTGTTCTCCCCGGGACAATGTCTCAACCCCACCCCGTCGATCGCGGCCGCCTACACCGCAACGGCGCCGCTGGTTCTGATCAGTTCGGCGCTGGAATGGATCGTAGCAAAATTCCCGATGACATTCACTACTGCACGCTTGTAGGCGGCGGCATCGCCCGTGCCCGGCTGCCGGCAGGCCACGGCGTCAGTGATCACCTCGTAACGATGGCTGCGGTGAAACCCGTCCACGGCGGTGGCCAGGATGGTCTCGTCCAGGGAAAAGCCGGCCAACACGCAGCGCACATTGTGGATATTGGACATGTAGTCCACAAACCGCGACGAGCTGTAGGCCGAGGGCAGCGGATGCTCGAACGTCATTTCTCCCGGACGCGGCTTCGCCTCCGCGATCCAATCGGTCAGCCTGGATGCCGGATTGAACCAGGCCGCCTGCGCGATGCGCTTCAAATGCATCACCGGCCAGAGATTGCTGCGCCACAGCGTCAGCAGTTCCAGGCAGCGTGCGGTGGCGGCATCGCCGCCGAGGATGACGTGGCGGCGCCCAGGGGTCAGATATTCGACCTGCAGGTCCGCGCAGACCAGGATCGGAGGATCATCGTGGATGGAAACCGGCATTGTCTTGCGCGCAGTTGCACCTAGCTCAGTGATCGGCGGCCGCGAGGTGCCGCAGTGGCGAGGTCACCGCCCGCCCCGCCGAGGCGTCGAGCACGCCCGGCCGGTCCCAATCGCCTTCGGGCCGGATGATCACATAGGGATCGCTGTCCAGCGTGATGGCGTCCGGGCCGGGCTCGATCTCAAGCAGCATCTCGGTGTAGGAGAAATCGGAAAAAGTGATCTTGCGATTGTGGCCGAGCGGCTTGGCGCCGAAATGGGCCCAGAAATCCACCAGGCGGTCCTGCGCCTGGCCGTAAATCTTGCGGAAGCCCTTGCGCTTCACATAGTCGACACTCGCCTGCACCAGCTTGAACGAGACGCGCGAGCGCCGGTACTGGTGACGCACCGCAAGCCGCTCCACCTTGGCGAAGTCGCCGAAGAAGCGCACGCGCAGGCAGCCCGCGGGCTCGTTACCGACGAAGCCGATGAAATGCGCGGCGACCATGTCGTTGCCGTCGAACTCCTCCTCGAACGGACAATTCTGCTCGGCGAGATAGACCGCGGAACGGATCGCGGTGACCAGCATGAGATCGCTGGGATCGCGCGCAAGGCGAATGGTAACGGCGCGGGAGTCGGGCTTGGCGAGAGGAATTCTAGTACCGTGCATCTGCAAAACTCCTTGCTTGGATGATTGCACCCGGCATCGGCCGGCGATGCCAGGGGCGCTCGTAGCACCAGAGGTCGGGTTGGAAGCTCGGAACGGGCGCAAAGCCGGTCGCCCTCATGATATCGCGTCCGGCCACGGTTGACGGCTGCGCATAGCAATCGGCGCCGCGAAACCTTAGCTGTCGCAGATGAGCCGCGGCCTTGCCGAGACCGGCGATGCCGCGCCCCGTCGCCGCGATCGCCCAGATGTAGATGGCCGCAACGTCGTCCTTCGCTGAAGCGAGATGGCGCGTCTCCGGCGCAGTCAGGCAGATCTCGTCGAGCAGCAGCGCATCGTGCCCGCGATCATTGAGGAACAGGAAGGCCATGCCGCCGAGCAGAAGTCCCTTCCGGCTGAAAGTCAGGATGCTCTGAGGATCGAACGTGAGATATTTCGAAAGCTCCGCCGCCTCGATCCGCACACCCGGCACCAGCCGATGCGCCATCTCCGAAAGCGCCGCGATTTCGGAAGATTGCGCACAACGGACATCGACGTCCGGGCTCAGCGGCAGCGCATCGAAATCATGCCGTGCGTCAAACGAGCCCCTTTCCATACCGATATCGCCTCTCTATCGTTTGCCGCTTTCGTACCCCGCTATGAGGACGAGCTTAGCGGTTGGGGACCAACAGTATGCAGCAGTTATTGCACCGGGGTGCTGCGATGATGCAGCACCGTGAAGAAGCCCTGGGTGCGTCCTGGGACGATTTGAAGCTGTTTTTAGCGTGCGCAAAATATAAAAGTTTTCGCAATGCAGCCGAAGAGCTCGGGCTCACCTCCACCACCTTGATGCGCAGGATCGACCGGCTCGAAGAGAGCATCGGCTGCAAGCTGTTCCTGCGCGACCAGAGCGGGCTCACGCTCAGCGATGAAGGCACCGCGATGATCGCCGACGTCGCGCATATGGAGCGTCACGCCTTCAACGTCTTCCGTCGCGCCTCGCGTTCGTCGAACGACACTGCCGGCACCGTGCGCGTCGCGGTGACGGAGGGGCCCGGCAATTTCTGGATTTTGCCGCGGCTGATCGATTTCCAGAAGACTTATCGCAAGATCACCGTCGATCTGCGCTGTGCGATGGAGCAGGCCGACGTCGCTCGCTTGGAATCCGACATCGCGATCCAGCTCGAGCCACCCACCAATCCGGATCTGATCGTCGCCAAGCTGGGCCGGCTGCACATCTATCCGTTCGTCTCCAAGGAGTACGAGAGCCTTTACGGCGTCCCGGCAACGCTCGCCGAACTCAACAACCACCGCATCATCAAGCAGAGCGCGCCGCAAGTCGACGACGGCGCTTATGCCCGCGTGCTCGGGCTGACGTCGCTGGAGGGCATCGTCGGCATCAAGATCAATTCCTCGGTCGGTGCGCTCTATGCCGTCGAACGCGGCGCCGGCATCGGCTTCCTGCCGACGGTTTCGATCGCGCTTGGTGCGCCGCTCGTTGCCGTCGATCTCGGCGTCAGCCACCACGCCGATCTCTGGCTCACCTATCACAAGGAGTTCCGCACCTCCGAGCGGCACAAGATTGTGGTCGACTGGCTGAAGAAGATCTTCGATCCTAGGACCTATCCCTGCTTCCGCGACGAGTTCATCCATCCGAACGCGCTGGTGCCGATGATGACGGCCGCGCGCGAGGGATTTGGGCTGACGGGCTATGTCGCGGCAACACCCGCATAAACTTCAGCTCACCATTTGTATTCGAAGCCGACCGTGCCCTGGTGCGACGTGAGCTCGTTGCGGAGCTTGCCCTCGTAATTGACGTAGAGCCGCGCGACGCTGGTCAGGCTGAGCGAGGCCGAGGCGCCGGCATCCATGCCGTAGCGGCTCTCGCCGATGCCGGGAACGACGATGCTCTGGGTGCCCAGGCTGACCTGGATCGATCCGAGGTCCTGGTGGAAATTGTCGACGAACTTGCCGTAGGCGGACAGGTCTAGGATCTTCTGGTCGATGACGAAATAGCGGCCGATCTCGGCCCCGATCATGATGCGCGCACGCGACAGCGCTGTTGCGCCGACGTTGAGCGGATCAAGGCCGCCGACCTCCTGGAACGCCGCGCTGGTACCGCGCACATATTCGACCGCGCCCTTCGGCACGATGCGCATCTGGTCCTTGGTCCAGTAATAGCTGATCTCGGTCAGCGCGCCGTCGACCGCGGCGCTGTAGCCCGCCCGCGCAAGCCCAAGGCCGGTATCACGGCTGGAACGGACCTTGCCAAAGCCGTGCACCACCGCAAAGGCCCAGGTCCATGGCCCCTTGTCGACGGAGCCATTGAAGCCGATTTGGGTGAGGTCGAGTGTCGCGGACTGGAGCGCCAAGGGCACGTCGACGTCGGTGTGGCTCTGGTCGACCGAAAAGCCGATACTGACACCCGGCGCGAGACGTGCGCCGATGCCGGCGACGCCGCCAAAGGTCTTGCGCTTGTCGCCGACGAAGTCTCCTTGCGCATCGGTGCGGACCGAGATGCCGTAGCCCTCGAACCAGGTGCGGTAGCGCGGATCTTCGGTGCTCGCCGATGCGCCGCCACCGCCGGGATTGGTCCGCAACGCCCGGTTAAAGCCGCTCGATGCCTGGTTGCCGAGGCGCTCCAGGAAACCTGAGCCGAGATTGAGCGTGCTGTTGCCGGCCGACTGGTCATAATTGGCCGAGGTCGGCATCGGGACCGGGGTCGGCGACGGCGTGGGTGTCGGGGTCGGGGTCGGCGTCGGCGTGGGACTTTGCGCGAGGACGGCCGTAGCCGCCGACATCGTCACGATGAGCTCAAACGCCATAAGGGTGAAGGTCGTGGCGATCGCTGCCGCGACCCGGCGGACGCGGTTCAGCCCGATCGTCTGCCGTGTCCCTGGTGGCTGCGCAGTGCAGCGCATGACGACAAAACCCGAAGCAAATGGCGGCGCGCAAAAATGCAACATGAGCGGCACACCCATGAGCTGATTTGCGCCGAACTGTTACGGAGGGTCAACCACGGGACGCCTCCAGATAAGGGGGATTGCTCCTGATTGTGGTTCCCCGGCCACAGGTCGAAATTGGGCCCGGGCACATCCGGGGCGATCTTGAAATTCGTGCTCTGCTTGCTAACGCACGGTTTTCATGTTGCAATATTGGCCACAACGGAATTGGCCGCTGGCTGTGCGTTTCGCGACATTGACTCAAGACTCGACAGACTTTCGGAAGGCCGTTTGTGGCGTGGCACGCGAAAAAGCGGCCGCGTCTTTTTTCTATCTAGTGGAGGAGACTAGCGATGCCACAAAAGGGCACCGTCAAATGGTTCAACCCAACCAAGGGCTATGGGTTCATCAAGCCGAACGGCGGCGACAAGGACGTGTTCGTCCACATCTCCGCCGTCGAGCGCGCCGGACTCTCGACCCTCAACGAGAACCAGGTGGTTGAATACGACCTCGTGGAGAACCGCGGCAAATCATCCGCGGAGAACCTCAAGGTCTCCTGATGCCTCTCACGACACGCGAGAGATCATGACGTTGCCCCCGGCTCTGCCGGGGGATTTTGTTTGGCACTCTGCTCATTCCCTTGGACACTCCAGCATGTCCGGTTATATTACCGGAAAATTCTAAGGGTGAGCCGTGGCAACCAGATCCCAGCGCAAGGCAACTCGGATGCATCGGCGCCGCGCTGCGGCGCGGGGGCTGGTACGGGTCGAAGTCCAAGCCGCCAAGAAGGATGCGGGCCTCATCCGCGCATTGGCCGAAACCCTGCGCGACAGACCGGAGCGAGCCGCGGCACTTCGATCAACACTTGCTAGCGCCCTCCAAAGTCCGGACGTCAAGACAGCCTTCGACGTCTTCGGCTCCGAGCTTGCTGACGAAGTCTTCGACGGCGTGTTTGATCAGCCGCGACGCGATGGCTGGCGCAAGGTTGATTTATGAGATACCTCCTCGACACCAATGTCATTTCCGAAATACGCAAGCGCGAGCGAGCGCACCCCAACGTCGTTCGTTGGGTTAGTCAGACCCCGGCGGAGGATATCGGAACCAGTGTCTTGGTTCTCGCCGAAATTCGCCGGGGTATCGAGCTGAAAAGGCGGAATGATCCTCTCCAGGCGAAATCTCTCGACAGATGGTTTTCGCAAATGAGGACTCGACTTGCTGATCGGGTTCTTGCCATTGACGAGACAATCGCCGAGACTTGGGCTCTCCTTGGAATTCCGAACCCGCTGCCGCTCATTGATAGTCTGCTCGCCGCCACGGCCAAGGTCCACGGCCTGACACTGGTGACGCGCAACACTGCTGATATTGAGTCCACCGGCGTAGCTCTGCTCGATCCGTTTGCAGCGTGCTGATGGAGAGGTCGATGATCCAACGATCAGAGTATTTCTCTGTCGCTAACGACACCAAATGGCGAGAACTGCGAATAGCGATGCTCGATCTGGATCAAGCCGATCAGCCCGATTTTCGCTGCAAGGACCTGGAAAACGGCGTCCTGGGCGCTCGGGACGGCGAATGGTATTACCACCGGCTGCAAGGCGGCTGGGAATGGAATGGGTTGACCTGTTCCTACAGACGACACGGCAGCGCGAACTGTCCGCGCAATCCTGACACGTATCCGATTTGCAGGAGAGGAGACGGCCGAAGGTTTCCGCATTTTCGGATATGTGCGCAACGGCGAGCCGGCAAGCTATATCGAATAGCTGCGCAGCCCTAAAGCGCGACGAGATCAGGATGAATCGGCATCGCGCTTTAGGTTGTTGTTTGAGCATGATCTTTTCGGAAAACCGCTTCGCACGCTTCCGGATCATGCTTTAGCCTACCACCGGCGCAATCAGAAAATTCTCCGACGCCGCGCTGCCCACCGTCCTGCACACATCACCCTCGATCCGGACCTTGCCGGTCGCGAGCAGCCGCAGCGCCTCGGGATAAATGCGGTGCTCGACTTCGAGGATGCGCTCGGACAGCGTATCCACCGTGTCGTGATCGCTGACGGGGACGGCGCCCTGCATCACGATCGGGCCTGCGTCGGTCTCTGGAATGACAAAGTGCACCGTCGCACCGGATAGCTTGACGCCGGCACGCAGGGCCTGGCCGTGCGGATCGAGACCGGGGAAGGACGGCAGCAGCGACGGATGGATGTTGAGCATCCGCCCGTACCAGGCCTTGGTGAAATCCGCCGTGAACAGGCGCATGAAGCCGCCCAGGCAAATCAGCTCGATGCCGTGCCGGTCGAGCGCGGCTTGCAATACTTTCTCGAAGCCGGCGCGATCCTTGCCGAACGGCTTGCTCTCGATCACCTCGGTCGTGATGCCGCTTGCCCTGGCCCGTTCCAGCCCCGGCGCACCGGTCTTGTTCGAGATCACCAGCGAAATCTCCGCCGGAAAATCCGCCGAGCTTGCTGCCTTGATCAGCGCGGTCATGTTGGAGCCGCGGCCGGAGATCAGGATGGCGACGCGGCGCTTCATCACAGCGCCAGGTCGAGATGGCCGTTATAGACGACGCGGTGCTCGCCCTCGGCGGGAATCACGGTGCCGAGCTGCGCCACGGTCTCGCCGGCATCGTTGAAGACCTCAACCACCTGCTCGACCTTGTCAGGCTCGACGATCGCAATCATGCCGATACCGCAATTGAAGGTGCGCAGCATTTCGAGCTCGGCGATGCCAGCCTGCGCGGCCAGCCATTTGAACACCGGCAGCACCGGCAGGCGTGCGAGGTCAATGCCGACGCCGAGGTTCTTCGGCAGCACGCGCGGAATGTTGTCGGTGAAACCACCGCCGGTGATGTGGGCCAGCCCCTTCACCGCGCCGGTCTCGCGGATCGCACGCAGGCAGGATTTGACGTAGAGCCGCGTCGGCGTCAGCAGCGCGCCGCCGAGCGTCATGACCGGCGCGAACGGCGCCTGCGCCTGAAAGCCGAGACCGGATTGTTCCACGATCTTGCGCACCAGCGAGAAGCCGTTGGAATGCACGCCCGACGACGCGAGCCCGATCACGGCGTCGCCCGCCGCGATGTCCGGGCGCGGCAGCAGCGTACCGCGTTCGGCGGCGCCCACTGCAAATCCGCCGAGGTCGTAATCGCCGTCTTTGTAGAGGCCGGGCATCTCGGCCGTTTCGCCGCCGATTAAGGCGCAGCCGGATTCGCGGCAGCCCTCCGCAACACCCGCGACGATCGCGGCGGTGGCCTCCGGATCGAGCTTGCCGCAGGCGAAATAGTCCAGGAAGAACAGCGGCTCGGCGCCCTGGACCACGAGGTCGTTGACGCTCATCGCGACAAGATCGATCCCGATGCCGCCATGCAGGCCGGTCTCGATCGCGATTTTGACCTTGGTGCCGACGCCATCGGTGGCGGCGACCAGGACGGGGTCCTTGAAACCGGCCGCCTTGAGGTCGAACAGGCCGCCGAAACCGCCGATCTCGGCGTCGGCGCCGGGCCGCGCGGTGGCGCGCACCATCGGCTTAATCAGGTCGACGAGGCGGTTGCCCGCGTCGATATCGACGCCTGAATCGGCGTAAGTGAGGCCGTTTTTGCGGTCGGTCATGCCCGATTTCCAGTGGGTTTGCGGCTGGTTACGTCGAATTCCGGGGACACGCAATGGCAAGCGTGGCGCCCCGCCTTATAGTATGTAGATATCAACCGGTTCAGCCTCCCAAGGGGCCGGATCCGAGGTCAGGCCGGGTGCCGGGAAGCGCCGCGTGAGTATTCCGAATATCATTACCCTGGGCCGCATCATGCTGGTCCCGATCATCGTCTGGGCCATCGTGTCGAGCCAAATGGAGGTGGCGTTCGCGGTCTTCTTGATCGCCGGTATCAGCGACGCCGTGGACGGCTTCCTGGCCAAGCGGTTCAACATGGCGAGTGAGCTCGGCGCCCTGCTCGATCCGCTCGCGGACAAGGCGCTGCTGGTCTCGATCTACATGGCGCTGGGCATCTGGGGGGCGATTCCGCGCTGGATCGTCATCCTGGTGGTCTCGCGCGACATCATGATCGTCGCCGCCGTGATCGTATCCTGGCTGTTCGACCGGCCGGTCGAGATGAAGCCGTCAAAGGTGTCCAAGCTCAATACTGTGGCACAAGTGGCATTCGCGGCGCTGGTGCTGGCGGCGCTTGCCTTCGGCTTCAAGCCGGCACCCTATGATATGATCCTGATGGGCCTCGTCACGGTGTTCACGCTCTCCTCGGTGTCGCTCTATCTCGTCGAGTGGCTGCGGCACATGAGCACGATCGAGGCCAAATGAGTGGATGTGGCCCCGCAAAAGGCCAACTCCCGCTCGAAAGTCGAATCTTTTCAAACGAGGCCGGGACGCCGGCATGGAGCAAGGCAAGCGTGGCAGGCCGCGTTCATCCCCGACAATTGGCGTTTTCGCTTCCGCATGCGGAAAGCCTCAGCCGGGACAATTTCCTCGAGGGCCCCGCCAACGCGGCCGGTCTCGGCCTGATCGACGCCTGGCCGGAATGGCCGAACCGGATCATGTGGCTGACCGGCCCCGAAGGCAGCGGCAAGAGCCATCTCGCCGCGATCTGGGCCGAGGTATCAGGCGCCCGCTCGACCACGGCCAATGCGCTGGCCGCCGCCGCGGTCCCGGGCGCGCTCGCGACCGGAGCGCTGGTCGTCGAAGATCTCAAGGCGAAAGAGTTTGACGAGCGCGCCCTCTTCCACCTGATGAACCTCGCCCGCGAGGATGGCGCCTACGTCCTCTTCACCGGGCGCGAGCTACCCGCATCGCTCGAGATCGAGCTTCGCGACCTACGCTCGCGTCTGCGCGCCGTGCCGGTGGTCGCGTTGCGGTCGCCGGACGACCAGCTTTTCCGCGGCCTGATCGTCAAATTCTGCGCTGACCGCCAGCTCACGGTGGATGAGAGCATCGTCAGCTACCTCGCTACCCGGCTGGAGCGATCCTCGGCCGCCGCCCGGCAGGCGGTAGAATTGCTCGACAGCGAGGCCCTGCGGCTTGGCCGCCCCGTCACCCGGGCGCTGGCGGCCGAGCTGCTTCGGGACGTCTGACCAGTTCGCTGGCACCAGCCGCTTGACGCGGCGGAGCGGCGGAACATCAATGTCATCGAAACGTCATCGCTCTAACACATGCTCCCACCGATTTTGCGCGTAAGTCGCAATTGGGGTGAACTGGATGGATCGACTTCTCATGGACTCTGCGCAAGCTGTTGAAATCAAAGAAAAAGCCCCGGAAACGGAGAGCCTGCCGGCGATCGCTTCGAGCCCCGAACGGTTCATCAACCGCGAGCTGTCCTGGCTGCATTTCAACCGCCGTGTCCTGGAAGAATCGGTCAATCCCAGCCATCCCATGCTGGAGCGGGTGCGATTCCTGTCGATCTCGGCAAACAATCTCGACGAGTTCTTCATGGTCCGCGTCGCCGGCATCAAGGCCCAGGTGCGCGAGGGCATTGCCGAGCGCAGCCCGGACGGCCTGACCCCGTCGGAGCAGCTTGCCTTGATCAATCGTACCGTCTCCCAACTTGCCTCCGACCAGCAGGCGATCTGGCGCGACCTGCGCGGCACGCTCGCCGAGGTCGGCATCGTCCTGGTCGACGGCAAGGACGTCACCAAGCCGGAACGGACCTGGATCGAGGACTACTTCCTCAATAACGTGTTCCCGCTGCTGACTCCCCTCGCAATCGATCCGGCCCACCCCTTCCCGTTCATTCCTAGCCTCGGCTTCACCATCGCGCTCCAGCTCACGCGCGCTGCCGACGGCAAGCAGATGAACGCCCTGATCCGCATGCCCGGCAAGATCGACCGCTTCATCCGCCTGCCGGCCGAAGGCAAGGCCGTCCGGCTGATTTCGCTGGAGCAGGCAACCGCCCTGTTCATCAACCGTCTCTTCCCCGGCTATAATCTGCATGGCCAGGGCGCTTTCCGCATCATCCGCGACTCCGAGCTCGAAATCGAGGAAGAGGCCGAAGACCTCGTTCGCCTGTTCGAGACCGCGCTGAAGCGGCGCCGCCGCGGGTCGGTGATCCGGCTCGAGATCGACGCCAAGATGCCGGAGCAGCTGCGCAGCTTCGTGCAGCATGCGCTGTCGACGGCTGACGACGAGGTGTTTCTCGTCGACGGCGTGCTCGCCATGAACGAGCTTTCGCAGCTCACTCGTCTCGACCGTCCCGACCTCGAATTCACCCCTTACGTGCCTCGCCATCCCGAGCGCGTGCGCGAGCATGCCGGCGACGTCTTCGCTGCGATCCGGCAGAAGGATCTCATCGTCCATCACCCCTACGAATCCTTCGACGTGGTGGTGCAGTTTCTGCAGCAGGCCGCGCGCGA
This sequence comes from Bradyrhizobium sp. 153, assembly GCF_023073835.1. NCBI lineage: Bacteria > Pseudomonadati > Pseudomonadota > Alphaproteobacteria > Hyphomicrobiales > Nitrobacteraceae > Bradyrhizobium > Bradyrhizobium sp. 153. The sequence continues at coordinate 66,571 of NZ_JADPKH010000027.1, forward strand.
CCCAGATGTAGTCGCGATCAAGCAGACGCTCTACCGCACCTCCAACAACTCGCCGATCGTGCGTGCGCTCGCCGAAGCCGCCGAGGCCGGCAAGTCGGTCACGGCGCTGATCGAGCTGAAGGCGCGCTTCGACGAAGAGGCCAACATCCGCTGGGCGCGCGACCTCGAGCGCGCCGGCGTGCAGGTCGTCTACGGCTTTCTCGAACTGAAGACGCACGCAAAGCTCTCGATGGTGGTGCGCCGCGAGGGCGGCAGCCTCACAACTTACGTGCATACCGGCACCGGCAATTATCACTCGGTGACCGCGCGCATCTACACCGACCTCTCCTACTTCACGTCGGACCCGACCATCGGCCGCGACGCGGCTCGCGTATTCAATTTCATCACCGGCTATGCCGCGCCGAGCGATCTGGAGAAGATGGCGGTGTCGCCATTGACCTTGCGCAAGCGCATCATCGAGCACATCCAGGGCGAGACCGCGCATGCACGGCACGGCCGGCACGGCGCGGTCTGGATGAAGATGAACGCGCTGGTCGACCCCGACATCATCGACGCGCTCTATGAGGCCTCGCAGGCCGGCGTCCAGGTCGAGCTCGTGGTGCGCGGCATCTGCTGTCTCAGGCCCGGGATCCCCGGTCTGTCGGAGAACATCCGTGTCAAGTCGATCATCGGACGTTTCCTGGAACACGGCCGAATCTACTGCTTCGGCATGGGCCAAGGCCTGCCGAGCGCAAAAGCGGCTGTGTATATCTCCTCGGCCGATATGATGCCGCGCAACCTCGACCGCCGCGTCGAGGTGCTGTGTCCGCTGCAAAATCCCACGGTGCATCAGCAGGTTCTCGAACAGATCATGGTCGCGAACCTGAAGGACAATGAGCAGAGCTGGCAATTGTTGCCGGACGGGTCCTCAACGCGTATGAAAGCCGCGAAGGGCGAGGAGCCTTTCAACGTCCACAACTACTTCATGACGAATCCGAGTCTGTCTGGCCGTGGAAAGTCGCTCAAGGAATCCTCGCCGCGCCGTCTCACGCGGCGTAATGAACGTCATCAATCCTGATCCCGGATTCTCAACGTGAAGCAGCCGCGCAAGCGCGGCTCGAGCGTCGCGGTCATCGACATAGGTTCGAACTCGGTCCGCCTCGTCGTCTACGAGGCGCTGGCGCGCAGCCTCATTCCGATCTTCAACGAGAAGACGCTGTGCGGCCTCGGGCGCGAAGTGCAGAGCACGGGCCTGCTCGCGCCCGACGCCGTCGACAAGGCGCTGACCTCGCTGAAGCGGTTCCGCGCCCTGTGCCGCGTGATGCAGGTCGGACGCGTGTTCGCGATTGCGACTGCCGCCTGCCGCGACGCCTCCAACGGTCCCGACTTCATCGCGAAGGCCGAGCGCATCTGCGCCGTGAAGATCGAGATCCTGTCGGGGCCGCGCGAAGCGCGGCTGTCGGCGCTCGGCGTGATCTCCGGCATCCATCATCCCGACGGCATCGTCGGCGATCTCGGCGGCGGCTCGCTCGAGCTGATCGACGTGCGCAGGAATAGCGTGCGCAGCGGCGTGACGCTGCCGCTCGGTGGCCTCGCGCTCCAGGACCTCGCACACAAATCGCTCAAGCGCGCCGACCGCATCGTGCGCGAGGCGCTCGACGAGGTGCCGCAGCTCGCCGCGGGTCGCGGCCGCACTTTCTACGCGGTCGGCGGCACCTGGCGTGCGCTCGCGCGTATTCACATCATCCAGAGCGGCTATCCGCTCCAGGTGATGCACGGCTATTCGATTTCGGCGGCCGAGGCGCTCGACTTCTCGCGGCGTCTGCGCCGGCTTGCGGCCGCCGACATGCTGGCCGATATCGAGATCGTTGCTGATGCACGCCGCCCCCTCCTCACCTACGCCGCCCTGGTGCTCGAGCACATCATCCGCGTGGCGAAGCCGAAAACCATCGTGTTCTCGACCTTCGGCGTGCGCGAGGGTTTGTTGCACGAGAAGCTCTCGGACTCCGAACGCAACAAGGACGGGCTGATCTGCGCCGCAGAGGAGCTCAACCAGCTGCTGTCGCGCTCGGCGAAGCATGCCCGCGAGCTGATCGCCTGGACCGACCGCCTTGCGCGCGTCGTGAAGCTGCGCGAGACCGAAGAGGACCGCCGCCTGCGCCACACCGCGTGCCTGCTCTCCGACATCGGCTGGCGCGTGCACCCCGATCATCGCGGCGAGCAGACGCTGAGCCTCGTCGTCAATGGTAATTTCGGCGCGATCACCCACACCGAGCGCGCCTTCGTCGGCTTGTCGGTTTTCTATCGCTATGCGGGCCTGAGCGAGGAAAACCAGCCGCCGCTCACCATGCAGAGCCTGCTGACGCCGGCGCAGCTCGAGCGCGCCCGCCTCCTGGGAGCAGCGTTCCGCGTCGCGCACCTGATTTCGGGGGCGCGGCCGGGCGTGCTACCCGCCACGCATTTCCGCAGCCAGAGCCGCAAGCTGATGCTGGTGTTCGAACACCGCCTCGGCGATCTCGTCGCCGACCGCGTCGGCAGCCGCTTCCGCCAGCTCGCCCGCCTGATTGGCCGCGCCGGCTCGATCGTCCGTCGCTGAAAACTATTCGACCGAGGCCTTGGCGTGGCGCTCCGAGGATTCGAGCGCGGCCGCGCCCAGGCTACGCCGACGCCAGATGGTGCCGACGACCAGCACGACGACGACGCCGAGAAGCGCGCAAAGATATTCGCCGCCTCCGCCGCCATGGGTGAATTGCGGCGGGATGCGAAGTGCGCCGAGCATGCTGTCCAGCGAGGCGCCGAGCGGGCCGTCGAACAGCGTGTGCAGCTTCGGCGCGACGCCGGGATCGGTCGCGATCACTTCTCCCGAGATCCAGCCGAGCAGCGCAGCACCAGCCCAAACCAGGACCGGCAGCTTTGCGAGCAGCGCCATGATCAGCGCGGCACCTGCGACGATCAGCGGCACGCTGATGGCGAGGCCGAGGATCAGCAGCGGCACGCTGCCGTTGGCTGCGGCAGCGACCGCAATGACGTTGTCCAGGCTCATGACGATGTCGGCGACCACGACGATCTGAATGGCCTGCAACAGATGCGAGGCCGACTCGACGTCATCCTCGTCCTCGTTTTCCGGCACCAAGAGCTTTGCCGCGATTACGATCAGCGCAAGGCCGCCGACGAGCTTGAGATACGGCAGCTCCATCAGCGTCGCGACGATGCCGGTGAAGATGATCCGCAGCATCACCGCCGCGCCGGCACCGAAGATCATGCCCCACAGCCGATGCCGCGGGCTGAGGCCGCGGCAAGCGAGCGCGATCACCAGCGCGTTGTCGCCGGAAAGCAGGATATTGATCCAGATGATCTTGCCAACCGCGATCCAGAAGGTCGGCGCAGCCATTTCGTTGCGGAACTGGGTGAAGAATGCCCCGATCGTAGCGGGATCGAAGATCTGCCAGAGCCAGTCCACAATGAGTCCTTTCGCCCGTCGTACCTAACCTATCGGCTGATAGATCAGCCGACGATCTCGTTGCCAGAGAAGAACTGCGCGATCTCGATCGCGGCCGTCTCCGGCGCATCCGAGCCGTGCACCGAATTCTCGCCAATCGACTTGGCGTAGAGCTTGCGGACGGTGCCCTCGGCAGCCTTGGCCGGATCGGTCGCGCCCATCACCTCGCGGTATTTGGCGATCGCGCCCTCGCCTTCCAGCACCTGCACCACGACCGGGCCCGAGGTCATGAAGTCGACGAGCTCACCGAAAAACGGGCGCGCCTTGTGCACGGCATAGAAGGTCTCGGCCTGCTCCTTGGTCATGCGGATACGCTTCTGTGCGACGATGCGCAGGCCCGCCCTTTCGATCACGGCGTTGACCGCGCCGGTCAGGTTACGCTCGGTCGCGTCGGGCTTGATGATCGAGAAAGTGCGTTCGATGGCCATAAATCTTGTCCTCGGGGAGAATGCGGGGGTTCGCAGTTGCGGGGCTTATATCGGCGCCATTGCCGGACGGCAAGCGACCGCCGAAACAGCCGCATAGGCGCTTCGCCGCAGGCCTCGCAGCCCGCGATTCAACATGGATTACACCGATTTCACTCAGATGAACCGAATCTGAAACCCGCATCAGGGTTCGGTTCAGCTTCGCGGGCGTAAGGTCGGGGCTATCGAAACCGAAGCCTGACCATGAGGCAGAGCGTTTCGGCGGCCTTTCCATCGGCGCGATAGCCCCGCGCCGGCAGTTGTTGAGGAGATCACCATGTTGAGGAAACTTTCGCTTGCCGCCGTTGCCGCGGTCGCGCTCGGTGCCGCGCTGGCGCCGACCTCCGCTTCCGCCCACTGGCATGGCGGCTGGCACGGTGGAGGCTGGCACGGCGGCGGCTGGCACCGCGGCTGGGGCGGACCGCGTTTCTATGTCGGCGGTCCCGTCTCCTACGGTTATGGCGGCTGCTACGTGCGCCGGCTGGTCCCGACCCCCTGGGGACCCCGCTGGCGGCTGATCAACCGCTGCTACTGAGCCCGACAGCACCTTCCGCAAGCACCTTCCTGAACAAAGGGGTTACCTATGCCCCCAAGGTAACCCTTCAGGAGAGGCCCCGGCGTCCGCGCCGGGGCCTTTTATTTGGGCGGACATGGCTGGCATAATACAATTTTTACGAGAATCCCGGGGATTCCCCGCAAGCAGCGAAACCATTTTGGGCGCAATGACTTGGTACCGTGTCCTTACTCTGAGAACACGGAGCCGCGCGATGGCTGGCCTTTTTGCCAATGACAGCGAACAGATCGACCGGCGCACCAGCCGCTCGATTCGCGATGCCGTGGGCGAACGGCTTCAGCAGAGTCTGCGCCCCGATCCCCGCCTCCCGACGCACCTCGAGAAGTTGCTCAACGAATTGAGGCAGCGCGAGCGCGAATCGCACTGATGGGAGCATGATCGGGAAAGGTGTGAAGCGGTTTTCCGAAGGGTCACGCTGAACGACAAGCTTGGAAAAACGGGTTGCGTTCGACGCGCCCTGCGGTGACAAGGCCGCATGCTGTCCATCACCGATCTCTCCGTCCGCCTCGCCGGACGCCTTCTGATTGACCAGAGTTCCGTGCAGATCACGCCCGGGTCCCGCGTCGGCCTGGTCGGGCGCAACGGCACCGGCAAGTCGACCCTGTTCAAGGTGATCCGCGGCGATCTCGCGGCCGAGCACGGCTCGGTGACGCTGCCGCCGCGCTGGCGCGTCGGCAGCCTGGCGCAGGAGGCGCCGAACGGCCCCGAGAGCCTGATCTCTGTCGTGCTCAGGGCCGATCTCGAACGCGACGCGCTGCTCGCCGAGGCCGAGCGCGCGACCGATCCGCACCGGATCGCCGAGATCCAGACCCGCCTCGTCGATATCGACGCGCATTCGGCGCCGAGCCGTGCGGCCGCGATCCTCTCCGGCCTCGGCTTCTCCGCCGCCGATCAGCTCCGCCCCTGCGCCGAGTTCTCCGGCGGCTGGCGCATGCGCGTCGCGCTCGCCGCGACGCTGTTCGCGGCGCCCGACCTGTTGCTGCTCGACGAGCCCACCAACTATCTCGATCTCGAAGGCACGCTGTGGTTGGAGGATCACCTCGCGCATTATCCGCGCACGGTGATCGTGATCAGCCACGACCGCGACCTCCTGGACAGCTCGGTCGACCAGATCCTGCATCTGGAGCGCGGCAAGCTCACGCTCTACAAGGGCACCTATTCCTCCTTCGAGGAGCAGCGCGCCGCGCGCGAATTGCTCGATGCCAAGCAGGTCAAGCGCCAGGAAGCCGAACGCGCACGGTTGCAAGCCTTCGTCGACCGCTTCAAGGCCAAGGCCTCCAAGGCGCGGCAGGCGCAGTCCCGCGTCAAGATGCTGGAGCGGCTGAAGCCGATCACGGCGCTGGTCACCGAGGACGTGCGCGAGATCAGCTTTCCGGCGCCGGAGAAGATCCTGTCCCCGCCGATCATCGCCGTCGACAACGTCTCGGTCGGCTACGATCCGGAAACGCCTGTGCTGAGCCGCGTCACCTTACGCATCGACAATGACGACCGCATCGCGCTGCTCGGAGCCAACGGCAATGGCAAGTCGACGCTGGTCAAGCTGCTCGCCGGACGGCTCGCTCCGTTCTCTGGCAGAGTGACCCGCGCGGACAAGCTGTCGACCGCCTATTTCGCCCAGCACCAGCTCGACGAACTGAACGAGGACGCCTCCGCCTACGACCATGTGCGCAAGCTGATGGGCGATGCGCCGGAAGCCAAGGTGCGCGCCCGCGCCGGCGCGATCGGCTTTTCCGGCAAGGCCGCCGACACCATAGCCGGAAAACTGTCGGGCGGCGAGAAGGCACGGCTGCTGCTGGGGCTAGCGACCTTCTTCGGCCCCAACATGATCATTTTGGACGAGCCGACCAATCATCTCGACATCGACAGCCGCGCCGCGCTCGCGGAGGCGATCAACGAGTTTCCCGGCGCAGTGATCATGGTTTCGCACGACCGCTACCTGATCGAGGCCTGCGCCGAGCGGCTCTGGATCGTCGCCAACCGCACCGTGACCAATTACGACGGCGACCTCGACGAGTACCGCCGCCTGGTGCTGTCCGCGCGCAACGCCGAAGCGCCGCGCGAGCGCAGCGTCGCGAGCGAGAAGCCGCAGCGCGTGAGGTCGGACAATCGCGGCTCGCTGAAGAAGCGCATCGCGGAAGCCGAAGCCGAGATCGCCCGCGTGAGCGAGATCATCAGCAAGATCGACACGGCGCTGGCGCTGCCCGACATCTTCACCCGCGACCCCAAGCAGGCTGCGCAACTGTCGAAGGCCCGCGCGAACGCGGCCGACGCATTGGCGCGCGCGGAGGAGCAATGGCTCGAGGCGAGCACGCAATACGATGAGGCGGCGGGGTAACGCCGAAAGGCCGCCTCATCAAAATCGTGAAAACAACCCCATGCACAGTACCGGTATGTAAATACCTGGAAATGAGCCGTTGCACTGAATGTTCTTTTACGGCGCGGTCGGCGCCGCCCGGCGGCGATGTCGGCACCATTATACTGGGATGACTCAGTCGGCGTATTGGCCGGCTGCCTTGATGATCGGCGCCCAGCGGTCGATCTCGCTCGTCAGCATCGCACCCAACGCCTCGGGCGTCGCCTTGTCCTGCGGGACAGGCTCGGTGTTGATGTCGTTGAACCGGGCGATCAGCGTCGGATCCTTGAGCGCCGTCTGGAGCGCAGCCGTCAGCTTTTGAACGATCGCCGGCGGCGTGCCCTTGGGGGCATAGATGCCGTGCCAGACGCCGAGCTCGAAACCTTTGAGGCCGGCCTCGTCGGCCGTCGGCAGATCGGGCAGGCTCCTCAGCCGCTCCTTGGTGGTGATCGCATAGGCCTTGACCTGCTTGGCCGTGATCGGTCCGGTGGTGTTCGTCGCCTGGTCGCAGGTGAGATCGATCTGCCTGCCGAGCAGGTCGTTCATGATGGGGCCGTTGCCCTTGTAGGGCACCGTGGTGAGCTGCTTCTGGATCGCCGTCATGAACAGCATGCCGCAGAGATGCGACGCCGCGCCGAGCCCGGCATTGGCGTAGGTCAATTTGTCGCCCTGCTGCTGGGCATAGGCGACCAGGTCCTTGAGCGTGTCGGCCGGGAAATCCGGACGCGCAATGATGGTCATCGGCGCGTTGGTCACAAGTCCGATCGGCGCAAAAGCCGTCTTCGTGTCGTAGCTCAAATTGCGGTAGAGCGTCGCGGCGGTCGAGATGCCGACGTGATGGATCAAGAGCGTGTACCCGTCCGGCTGCGCGCGCGCGGCGCGGGTCGTGCCGATGGTGCCGCCGGCGCCGGTCGCGTTCTCGACGATGACCTGCTGTCCCAGGGATTTCGCCATGCCTGCCGCGGTCAGGCGCGCGATGGTGTCGGTCGGTCCGCCGGCGGCGAAGGGCACCAGGATGGTGATGGGCCTCGCCGGATAGTCCTGGGCGACCGCCGCGCCGAGCGGCAGAAGCAGAGCCGATATGAAGGCAATGAACCGCATAGTCTCCTCCAAATTCTTGTAGCTCCATATGAGCGTATTCGTGGCGGCAAGACCATCAGGAAAGCAGGTTCAACAGCCATGTCGCGATCACGATGATGACGCACCCCGGACGCGCGTGCCACGCTCGCCGAGCGTTACGTCTGCTCCTCGGTCTCGCTCTCGAGCTTCTTGCGTAGTGCCGCGACGATGCGATGGACGGTTTGCAGGTCCTTCACCGCAAGCCCTTCCGAAAGGCTGTTGACCCACGGCGCCTGCAAAGCCATCGCGGCATCGAAAGCGCGCCGTCCCTTGTCAGTGAGGACAACAAGCTGCGCTCGGCGGTGATGCGGGTTGGCCTCGAAGGCGACAAGGCCGTCCGCGTGCAGGTCGTTGACGATCCGCTGCACATTTTGGCGGTTGGCGCCCAGATCGCGGGCGAGCCAAGCCACCGGTTGGGGACGCTCCGCCTGCACAATGGCGCCCAGTATCTGCCAACGGGCGCTCGTAAGTCCGAGCCGGGCCACCAGACGGTCACCCGCGGTCAAGAGCAGGCTGTTCAGCCGGAACAAGTCAAGCATGAGCTTGGTCAGGGCATCGCCGGCCGACGTTCGCTGCGACTTCAACATATCGTCACCATAGACCGTATTGACATCATAATGTCGATTTGACATCGTATCCATAGTACCACACTGACATCATACAACCAAGTTACCGGAGGCCTTCATGTCGCTGCTACGCCCGCTGGACCCTTCCTTTCCGATCGACCGTCAACTCGGCATTGACGCCGGCCCCGTCGTCCTGGTGAATGTCTTCACCCTCGACAAGGCCGATGAGCAAACCTTCCTCGAGGTCTGGCAGGACGATGCGGTCTTCATGAAGCGGCAGCCCGGCTTCATTGCCACTCAGCTTCATCGCGCGATCGGCGAGAGTCCGACCTATCTGAACTATGCTGTCTGGGAATCGACTGCCCACTTCAGGGCTGCGTTCACGCACACCGAATTCAGATCAAAGATCGCGGCCTATCCCGCGTCCGCAGCCGCTTCTCCGCATCTGTTCCAGAAGGTCGCGGTGGCAGGCGTCTGCACGGCGTAATCCGCCCCGCGAGCATTCGCGGAGGGAGCCAGCAATCAGAACCGAAAAGGCGACCAACTTCTTCGGCGCATGTGTTCAGCCGAGACGGATGGCAAAGAGCCAGCAATGGGACTCCGAATTCAACGGCTTCCTGCCGCGTTCATCGGAGCGTTGAGATTGAACCGCTTAGACACAGAGAACAATGGCGACCGCAAGCGTCGGCTCTCTGGGAAACAAGTCATGTCACGCGGCCGCGCTTATGCCGACTTCTTCTTCGGCTTCGGCTTGGTCGCCTTCGGCGCCGGCTGCGGCTCCGGATTGCCCTCGATCGAGGACAAGCGTCCGGCGGTGAACGTATAGATCCCCGCTCGCGGACCGGTCGTCCAGGTCACCACAGCAACGCGGCGGCCGATGGCGTCGTTGGAGAGGTTGACCGACGAAGGCGCGCCGATGCCGCGCACCACGTCGCATTCGGTATGGCCAAGCGCGACCGTGCCGCCCATCGGCGCGGGCGCCGTGCTCGATGCATTGGCGTCTGCCGGCCCGGGAGGCGGCGCCATGCCGGGACAGCCACCGTCGGCACTGACGAGATCCTCGGCTCCCACCGGTTTATCAGGCGTGAGTGGCGGCGATTCGATCGAGATGTTCTTGATGAAGAGACGGCCGGGCTTCTGGAACCATTCTGCGTCCTTCGACAACAGATCAGTCCCGCCAGAGCAGCCCGCGACCAGCGGTGCTACGGCAGCCAACGCAATCATGAGCGAGCCGGGAAGCTTTTGATGTCGCACGATAAACTAATTCCCCGCGTGAAGGACCAGCCCTAAACGATTGTCCCAACATCCCTTTGCGGCACGAAGGTGACCGAAGCCAGCATCGTTCGAAAAGTGCAAATTATCATTAATTGCGAGCAGTCTCTAATTCCGCTTCTGCCACCGGCCCCGCTCGTCGGCCTGCCAATAGGTGACATCAAATCCCCGCGCCTTGCAATCGGCCCAGGCGCTGCGGGCGAGCGCAAGCGCGTCCGGATCGTCCCCGTTGAACAACAACACCATGCGCTCGTAGCCCTCCGCGTCCTGCGGCAGCGCGGCGTTGTCGACCAGGAAGCGGACATTGGCGCCGTTCGGATTGTCCGCCTCGATCGCCAGCACGATCGGCTGGTCGGCGGCATCGTTCACGCGCCATGTCGCGTGCGGCAGGAAGGAATCGTCGCGATAGGTCCACAAATGCGCGTCCAGCGCATCGGCGCGCTCCTCCGACGTCGACTGCACCACGACGCGCCAGCCGCGCTCGAGGGATTTCTCCAGAAGCGGCGGCAACACGTTCTCCACCGTCATGTTTTGCAGATGATAGAACAGCACTTCGGTCATTTGCGCTCGTAATGATCTGCGACCAGACGATCCAGCAGACGGACGCCATAGCCGCTTCCCCAGCTCTGGTTGATGTCGGTCTTCGGCGCGCCCATGGCGGTGCCGGCAATGTCGAGATGCGCCCAGGGCACATCGTCGACGAAGCGCTGCAGGAACTGCGCCGCGGTGATCGAGCCGCCGTGACGGCCGCCGGTGTTCTTCATGTCAGCGAACTGGGAATCGATCAGCTTGTCGTATTCGGGACCGAGCGGCATGCGCCAGACCTTTTCCCCGCTCTCGAGGCCGGCCGCGATCAGCCGGTCGGCGAGCTCGTCATTGTTGGAGAACATGCCGGCATGCTCGGTGCCGAGCGCGACCATGATGGCACCGGTCAGCGTCGCCAGGTCCACCATTAATTTGGGCTTCACCTTCTTCGCAACGTACCAGAGCACGTCGGCGAGCACGAGGCGGCCTTCGGCATCGGTGTTGATGATCTCGATGGTCTGGCCCGACATCGAGGTGACGATGTCGCCCGGCCGCTGCGCATTGCCGTCGGGCATGTTCTCGACGAGACCGATGGCGCCGACCACGTTGACCTTGGCCTTACGCGCCGCGAGCGCATGCATCAGGCCGACGACACAGGCAGCTCCCCCCATGTCGCCCTTCATGTCCTCCATGCTGCCGGCCGGCTTGATCGAGATGCCGCCGGTGTCGAAGCAGACGCCCTTGCCGACGAAAGCGACGGGCGCCTCGCCCTTCTTGGCCCCGTCCCAGCGCATGATCACGGTGCGGCTGGGCCGCGTCGAGCCCTGGCCGACGCCGAGCAGCGCGCCCATCCCGAGCTTCTGCATCGCCTTGACGTCGAGCACCTCGACCTTGACGCCAAGCTTGCGGAGCTGGCCGGCGCGGCGCGCGAATTCCTCGGGGAAAAGCACGTTCGGCGGCTCGTTGACGAGATCGCGCGCGATGATCACGCCATCGACGACGTGGCCGGCCGCGGCGAACGCCTTCTTCGCAGCAGTGGCATCGCCGACCGCAAGCGAGATGTCGGCGCGCGAGCCGCCCTCCTCGCCGTCCTTCTTCTTGGTCTTGTAGCGGTCGAACTTGTAGGCGCGTAAGCGAAGGCCCGAGGCGACCGCGACCGCCTGCTCGCTGGTCATGGCGCCATCGGGCAGCTCCGCCAGGATCGTCATGGCCGCGGTCCCGGCCGGAAGCTTGCTTGCCGCCACGCCGCCGAATTTGAGGAAATCGTTCGCCTTCAGGCTGGCCGCCTTGCCCGCGCCGATCACGATCAGGCGGGTGGCCTTCACACCCTCAGGTGCCAGGATGTCCAGCGCGGCCCCGCTCTTCCCCTTGAAGGCGGCCGCGGAGGCCGCCCGCTTCACGAGGTCAGCGGCGCTGCCGAGCGCCTTTGCCGTCGCGGGGCCGAGCTTCAGGCCATCGTCGCAGAACACAACCAGGATGCCACGGGGGGCGGCAGACAGCGGGACAAAGCCGACCTTGATGGCATCGGACATGGGTAACTCCTCCAAAATGTGGGGCTTTTCGCCGTCCTGCGATCCCGGCCAGGGGCCGGAGCTGAACGGCGATTCACTGAGGTTTTCGTACTATGGGCCAGCAGCCCGCCAGATGCCAAGCGCCGCCGTGGCCCTCAGGCCACAACGAGCGAAATATTAACCATATATTGAGGGTGCCACGGGGCAGCCATTTTGTTGACGGATCAAAGGGATGCTAGTGAGAGAGTAAGCTGGCGGAACCGATGGCTGGCCGTCCCTTGGGGATCCCGTTTCGGGATTGGGTCGGGCAGCCGGATTCCGGCCGGCATTGGGGCTTGGTGGGATTCGTGCGGTAGCGCATGGGGTCGATTGATAAGTATATCTTCCGCACGACGCTCGCGTCGTTTGCGCTGGTCCTGGTCAGCCTCACCGGCGTGATCTGGATTACGCAAGCGTTGCGCGGCATTGACCTGATGACGAGCCAGGGTCAGACCATCCTCACCTTCCTCGGCATCACCAGCCTCGTCATCCCGGCCCTGGTCCTGATCATCTCGCCGATCGCGTTGATGATCGCGATCTCGCACACGCTGAACAAGCTGGCGACCGATTCCGAGATCATCGTGATGAATGCGGCGGGCTTCTCGCCGTTCCGCCTGTTCTATCCGTTCTTCTACGCCACCTGTGTGGTGGCGCTGCTGGTCGCCTTCATCGCGGCCTATCTCGCTCCCGACGGAATGCGGCGGATCAAGCAATGGGACGCCGAGATCACCGCCGACGTGCTCACCAACATTCTCCAACCCGGCCGCTTCGCCCAGCTCGACAAGAATCTGACGATCCGGATCCGCGAGCGCCAGCCCGGCGGCATCCTCGCCGGCATCTTCATCGACGATCGCCGCGATCCGAACGAGCGCGTCTCGATCGTCGCCGAGCACGGCGAGGTGGTGAAGAACGAGACCGGATCGTTCCTGGTGCTGGAGACGGGCAATCTCCAGCGCTTCGAAGCCGGCAAGCGCGACCCGGCGCTGGTGGCGTTCGGCCGCTATGGCTTCGACATGTCCAAATTCTCGGGCCAGGGCCGCGACGTCACCCTCGGCATCCGCGAACGCTATCTCTGGGAGCTGTTCTCGCCGTCCGAGGACGATCCGGTCTACAAGCAGATTCCCGGCCAGTTCCGTTCGGCCCTGCACGACAGCATCCTGGCGCCGATCTATCCCTTCGCCTTTGCTGTGCTGACCTTTGCATTCCTGGGTGCGCCTCGCACCACCCGCCAAAGCCGCAATTTCTCGATCGGCTCCTCGATCCTCGCGGTGTTCGGCCTGCGCATGGCCGGCTTCGCCTGCTCGGTGATGGCGGTGAAATCGCCGGGGGCGGTGCTGGTGCAATACGCGATGGTCATGGGCGCCATCGGCGTCGGGCTCTGGATGATCATCGGCGGCGTGGTGGTCGAGCCGCCTCCGCGCCTCATGGAGGCCATCAACAGATCGAACGCACGGATCGCGCGGCTGTTCAGACGGCCGGCCATCGCATGAGCATGCTCACCAACACACTCGGGCGCTATTTCGCCGGCCGCTTCGTGGTCGCCGCGCTCGGCGTGTTCGCCAGCATCTTCCTGCTGCTGGTGCTGGTCGACTACATCGAGATGGTGCGCAAGACCTCCGGCCTTGCGTCCGCCTCGGCGATCATGGTGGCCGAGACCTCGCTGTTCCGGGTGCCGCAGCTCCTGGAGAAGCTGACGCCGTTCTGCATGCTGATCGGCGCGATGACCTGCTATCTCGCGCTCTCCCGCCGGCTCGAGCTCGTGGTCGCGCGCGCTGCCGGCATTTCCGCCTGGCAGTTCATCTCGCCGGCGCTCGGCAGCGCGCTCCTGATCGGGGTGATCGCCACCGTCGCCTACAATCCGATGTCGGCCAACTTGCGCGAACTCTCCAAGCGCATGGAGGCGGAGCTGTTCGGCTCGGCGCCCGGCGGCGGCATCCAGGATGCGTCCGGCTTCTGGCTCAATCAGGTGACCAGCGACGGCCAGACCATCATCAATGCGGCGCGCAGCGAGCAGCAGGGCGTCCGGCTCACCGGCCTCACGCTGTTCCGGTTTGATACGGAGCAGCACTTCAAGGAACGGATCGAAGCGCGCGAGGCGACGCTGGAGGCTGGCCGTTGGCTGTTCAAGGGCGTCCGCCGCTTCTCGCTGGACTCCCCGCCAGTCGACCAGGCCCGCCTCGAGATCCCGACGACACTGACCGAGGCGCAGGTCCGCAACAGCTTTTCCACACCAGAGACTGTGTCCTTTTGGCAACTACCGAGCTACATCCGCTCCTCCGAAAGCTCGGGCTTCGCGACAGCAGGATACCGACTCCAGTATCAGAAGCTTCTGGCACAGCCGTTTTTGCTGGCGGCCATGGTGATGCTGGCGGCCTCCGTGTCGTTGCGCTTCTTCCGGATGGGCGGCGTGCAGAAGATGGTTTTGAGTGGCGTGGGCGCAGGCTTTCTGCTCTACGTCCTGTCGAAAGTAACTGAGGATTTGAGCAAGGCTGAGTTGATGCATCCGATCGCTGCGGCGTGGTTGCCCGTTGTGGTGGGCGGCCTCACCGGCTTTTTGGCCTTGCTCTATCAGGAGGACGGATAGTGACTGCCGTCCACCGAGGGCTCGTGTCTCGTTCGACGCGGCGCACATTGGTGCGCGCGAACGGGCGCGGCTGGTCCGTTCGCAGGCTTCTGCTCGCAGTCGCCGCTGCCGCTTCGCTCGGCGCGGTGATCGACCTTGCTGCAGTGATGCCCGCCTCCGCCCAGTACACCTATAATCCGCTGCCACCGCGTCCGAAGCCGCAGAGGGGCCCCAACGACAACCAGATGCTGGTGCAGGCGACCGAGGTCGACTACGACTACAACAATTCGCGCGTCTCCGCGGTCGGTAACGTCCAGCTGTTCTACAACGGCACCAGCGTCGAGGCCGATAGGGTCATTTACGACCAGAAGACCAAGCGGCTCCATGCCGAAGGCAACATCCGCATGACGGATGCCGACGGCAAGATCACCTATGCCGAGATCATGGATCTCTCCGACGATTACCGCGACGGTTTCGTCGATTCGCTGCGCGTGGATACCGCCGACCAGACCCGCATGGCCGCGAGCCGCGCCGACCGCTCCAGCGGCAATTACACGGTGTTCGAGAACGGCGTCTACACCGCCTGCGCACCGTGTAAGGACGATCCGAAGAAGCCGCCCCTGTGGCAGGTCAAGGGTGCGCGCATCATCCACGACCAGCAGGAGAAGATGCTGTATTTCGAGACGGCACAGCTCGAATTCTTCGGCGTGCCGCTCGCCTACATGCCCTATTTCTCGACGCCCGACCCGACGGTGAAGCGCAAGTCCGGTTTCCTGATGCCGGGCTATTTCCCGGGCACGACGAACACCGGCTTCGGCGCCGAAATTCCCTATTATTGGGCGATCGCGCCCGACATGGACGCAACCATCACCCCCCGCTTCATGACGCGGCAGGGCGTGATGCTGCAGGGCGAATTCCGGCAGCGCCTGATCGACGGCGCCTACCAGATCCGCGCTTATGGCATCGACCAGCTCGATCCCGGAGCGTTCGCCGGGCAGCCCGGCGACCGTCAGTTCCGCGGCGCGGTCGACACCAAGGGCCAGTTCGCGCTGAACGACAAATGGGTCTGGGGTTGGGACGGCGTCCTGATGTCCGACTATTATTTCTTCTCGGACTACCGGCTCTATCAGTACCGCGACCCGCTCGGCTCGTTCCTGCTGCTGCCGACGGAAGCGCTGTCGCAGCTCTATCTGACCGGCGTCGGCAATCGCAGCTTCTTCGATGCGCGCACGATGTACTGGCTGAGCTATTCGGGTAACCAGAGCCAGGTGCCGATCGTCTATCCGGTGATCGACTATTCGAACGTGCTCAACTATCCCGTTTTCGGCGGCGAGTTCAGCTACAAGACCAATTTCGTGAACCTGTCGCGTGACGGAGCGGTGTTCGATCCGATCACGACGGTCGCCAATACCAGCAGCCTGTGCACGACGGCATCGGCCGATCCGCTGGCCCGTACGCCCTCGCAGTGCCTCCTGCGCGGCTTCCCCGGCACCTACACCCGCCTCACCGCAGAAGCGCAGTGGCGCAAGTCCTTCACCGATCCGTTCGGCCAGATCTGGACGCCGTTCGCCAGCCTGCGCGCAGATGCGATCAATTCCTCGGTCTCCAACCAGCCGGGCGTGTCGAACTACCTGCCCGTCGGCGACACCCAGGCGTTCCGCCTGATGCCGACCGTGGGCCTGGAATACCGCTACCCCTTCATCAACATTCAGCCCTGGGGCTCGACCACCATCGAGCCGATCGCACAGATCATCATCCGGCCGAACGAGACCTATGCCGGCAAGCTCCCGAACGAGGACGCCCAGAGCATGGTGTTCGACGCCTCGAACCTGTTCAGCGTCGACAAGTTCTCCGGCTACGATCGCGTCGAGGGCGGTGGCCGCGCCAATGTCGGCGTGCAATCCACCACGCAGTTCGACAAGGGCGGTGCCGTCAAGGTGCTGTTCGGCCAGTCCTACCACCTGTTCGGCCTGAACTCCTTTACGGTCCAGGACACCCTCAATACCGGTCTCAATTCCGGCCTCGACAAGCCGCGCTCCGATTACGTCACGAGCGCCAGCTACTCACCCAACAGCACGTATACGTTCAGCGTCCGCTCCCGCATGGACGAGCAGACCTGGAACGTCCAGCGTTTCGAGGCGGAAGGCCGCGCCAATTTCAATCGCTGGTCAGTCAGCATGCTGTATGGCAATTACGCAGCGCAGCCGGAACTCGGCTACCTGACCCGCCGCGAGGGCATCCTGACGACAGGCTCGCTGAAGGTCGCCGCCAACTGGGTGGTGTCGGGCTCGGCCCGCTGGGATCTCGAGGCCAACAAGATCAATCAGTATGTGCTCGGGGCCGGCTATGTCGACGATTGCTTCGTGCTGGCGGCGAACTATGTAACTTCCTATAGCTATTCCGCGGGATCCGCACCGCCCGTTCTGAGCCACGCGTTCATGTTCCAGATCGGCCTGCGCACGCTGGCGACCTCTTCGACGACCAGCGGTTCCTCGGGCCTCCAGTGAGCGGTTTGAAGTGCCGGCCGCGCTTGCCCCACCACAGGCTCGGCGCGGCTGACATGCGAGCGATAACCATGACGATTCCGTTGCCGATCTTCCGCCTCCTTCTCGTCCTCGCCGCCCTGTTCCTGGCCGGTGCGCCGGCGCGGGGGCAGAACATCGTCGTCATGGTCAATGGCGATCCCATCACCGATTTCGACATCGAGCAGCGCTCCAAGCTCGACCAGCTCACGACGCAGAAGACCCCGAGCCGCGAGCAGGTCATCAACGAGCTGATCGACGACAAGGTGAAGATGAAGGAAGGCAAGAAGTACGGGGTCGATCCCGGCGTCTCCGACATCAACCAGTCCTATGAGGGGATGGCGCAGCGCATGCGCATCACGCCGGACCAGCTCACCAAGTCGCTTGAATCCAAGGGCGTCCGCCCCGAGACGCTGAAGGGCCGCATGAAGGCCGAGATGGTCTGGACCAGCCTCGTCCGCGGCCGCTACAAGGAGCGCCTCCAGGTCGGCGAGCGCGACGTCGCGCAAGCCGTGCAGGCCCAGACCGGCGACAAGCTTCAGGTCGAGGGCACCGAATACAAGATGCAGCCGATCGTGTTGATCGTGCCGCGCGGCTCCTCGCCGGCGTTCGTGGAAACACGGAAGAAGGAAGCGGACACCTACCGCGCGCGCGTCGGAAGCTGCGAGGAAGCCAACTCGCTGTTCCGCTCGACACCGAACGCCACCATCCGCGACACCGTCACCAAGACCACCGCAGAACTGCCCGAGGCGCTGCGCAAGGTACTCGACGACACGCCGATCGGCCACCTCACCGCGCCCGAAGTGACCAAGGCTGGCATCGAGATGGTGGTGCTGTGCGCGCGCAAGCCGACCATGATCGACACGCCGAAGAAGCGCGAGGTCCGCGAGAAGATGTATCAGGAGAAGTACGAGAAGACCCAAAAGGCCTATCTCGAAGAGCTCCGCAAAGCGGCGATGATCGAATATCGCAACCGCTGATGGCCGAGCCCTCCTCAGCGCGCCCAGCAAAACCCCTCGCCCTGACCCTGGGGGAGCCCGCCGGCATCGGCCCCGACATCACCATCGCGGCCTGGCTCAGGCGCCGTGAGCTGAACCTGCCCGCCTTCTACCTGCTCGGCGACGAGGCGCTGATCGCCCGGCGCGCCAAGGCGCTCGGCGCCGACATCAGCATTGCCGCGGTGAACCCCAGTGAGGCCAACGCCGCCTTCGCGGACGCCCTGCCAGTGGTTGCCACCGGCGAGCACGCCACGGCCGAGCCCGGCAAGCCCGACGCATCGAGCGCGCCGGCCGCGCTCGCCTCGATCCGCCAGGCGGTCACCGACGTCCGCGAGGGCCGCGCCGGCGCCGTCGTCACCAATCCGATCGCCAAAAGCGTGCTCTACCGCGCAGGATTCCGTCATCCCGGCCACACCGAATACCTCGCCGAGCTCGCCGCGACGGACGGCCACGTCCCGCAGCCCGTGATGATGCTGTGGTCGCCGCAGCTCGCCGTGGTGCCCGTGACCATCCACGTTTCGCTGCGCGAGGCGCTGGCCCAACTCACGAGCGAATTGATCGCCTCGACCGTTCGAATCGTTGCGACCGAGCTCAAATCCCGCTTCGGCATCACGAGGCCGCGCATCGCAGTCTCCGGCCTCAATCCGCACGCCGGCGAGGACGGCTCGCTCGGCCACGAGGAGCAGACCATCATCGCGCCGGCGCTGAAGGCGCTGCGCAACGAGGGCATCGAAGCCAGGGGTCCATTGCCTGCCGACACCATGTTCCACGAGGCCGCGCGACAGACCTATGACTGCGCCGTCTGCATGTATCACGACCAGGCGCTGATCCCGATCAAGACGGTCGCTTTCGACGACGCCGTCAACGTCACGCTCGGCCTGCCCTTTATCCGCACCTCGCCCGATCACGGCACCGCCTTCGACATCGCCGGCACCGGCAGGGCCAATCCGGCAAGCCTGATCGCCGCGCTTCGGCTCGCCAGCCGCATGGCGGCTGCGAACCTCTGATGAACGCGATCGACGACCTCCCGCCGCTGCGCGAGGTCATCCGCCAGCATGCGCTGTCGGCCCGCAAATCGCTCGGCCAGAACTTTCTGCTCGACCTCAACCTCACCGCGCGCATCGCGCGCGCCGCCGCGCCGCTCGAGGACTCCACCATCGTCGAGATCGGCCCCGGCCCGGGCGGGCTGACGCGCGCTTTGCTCGCGCTCGGCGCGAGGCGCGTCATCGCCATCGAGCATGACGAGCGCGCGATCCCGGCGCTTGGGGATATCGCCGCGCGCTATCCCGGCCGGCTCGAGATCGTGCATGGCGATGCCATGACCTTCGACCCGCGTCCGCTGCTCGATGGCGAAAGAGCAAAAATCGTCGCCAACCTGCCCTACAACATCGCGACCCAGCTGCTGATCAACTGGCTCACCACCGAGCCCTGGCCACCCTGGTACGAGACGATGGTGCTGATGTTCCAACGCGAGGTCGGCGAGCGCATCGTTGCGCGCGAGGACGAGGAGGCCTATGGCCGGCTCGGCGTGCTCGCCAACTGGCGCTGCGAGACCAAAATCCTGTTCGACATTTCGCCGTCAGCCTTCGTGCCGCCGCCGAAGGTCACCTCCTCCGTGGTGCGCCTTAAGCCGCGTGCACACCCACTTGCCTGTGATCGCCGGCTGCTCGAACAGGTCGCAGCCGCAGCTTTCGGCCAGCGCCGCAAGATGCTGCGGCAAAGCCTGAAGTCGCTGGGCGTCGATCCGGCGCGGCTCGCGCAAGCTGCCGGCGTCGATGCGACGCGGCGTGCGGAGACCATTCCGATTGCCGGCTTTGTTGCCATGGCCCGTGAATTGGCCAATATACGAAGCGAAGCAGCCTGATCCGAACGCGAAGGGCCGCGTTAGCGCAAGGTGTGAAGCGGTTTTCCCAAACAGATCATGCTCGAACAATCGGCTAAAGCGCCAAGCGTTTTAGCGGTAATTTCGGAGGAAAGAATATGGCGCTGATGCGCAGGCAGTCCCTGGTCAAGTTCGACGCGCCCTTGTGCGAGACCATCGTCGAAACGCCCAAGCCGCAAGGTCGCGAGGTCCTGGTGCGCATCGAGCGCTGCGGCCTCTGCCACTCCGACCTGCATATCCAGGATGGCTATGCCGATCTCGGCGGCGGCAAGAAGCTCGACACCACGCGCGGCATGACGCTGCCCTTCACGCTCGGCCATGAGATCGCCGGCGTCGTCGACGAAGTCGGCGCCGACGTTCCTGCCGGACTCGTCGGCGCGAAGAAGGCGGTATTCCCGTGGATCGGCTGCGGCCAGTGCCGCGACTGCCAGAACGGCGACGAGAATCTCTGCGTCAAGCAGCGCTTCCTCGGCGTCTCCATCGACGGCGGCTTTGCCACCCATGTGCTGGTGCCCGACGCCAAGTATCTGCTCGATTACGATCCTCTGCCCGTCAACCAGGCCGCGACGTTGATGTGCTCCGGCGTGACCGCCTACGGCGCGCTCAAGCGCCTGGTCGACCGTCCGCGCCAGCGTAACCTCTTGCTGATCGGGCTCGGCGGCGTCGGCATGATGGGCCTGTCGTTTGCGCAGGCGATGTTCAAGCAGCCGATTACGGTCGCCGACCTCTCACCGGCCGCTCGCGACACCGCGCTGAAGAACGGCGCCGCTAACGCCTACGATCCGGCCGAGCCCGACGTGATCAAGCGCATCCTCAAGGAGAGCGAGGGCGGCTTCGACGAGATCGTCGATTTCGCCGGCAACGAGAAATCGATGGCGTTTGCCGTCGCGGTTGCCGCGCGCGGCGGCAAGATCGTCGTCTCCGGCCTCATGGGCGGCCAGTTCACGCTGCCGATGGTGCAATGGGTCTACAAGCGCATGACCATCGAGGGCTTCATG
Source organism: Bradyrhizobium sp. 153 (assembly GCF_023073835.1). Classification (NCBI taxonomy): domain Bacteria; kingdom Pseudomonadati; phylum Pseudomonadota; class Alphaproteobacteria; order Hyphomicrobiales; family Nitrobacteraceae; genus Bradyrhizobium; species Bradyrhizobium sp. 153. The sequence goes on from NZ_JADPKH010000027.1 coordinate 87,435, forward strand.
GTCGGCACCCTCGCGGAAGCCCACGAGCTGATGGCGCTCGCACGCGCCGGCAAGATCAAACCGACGCCGATGCGCGAGGAGCCGATGGGCGAGGTCCAGAAATGGATCGACGAGCTCCGCGCCGGCAAGGTGGTCGGCCGCATCGTGCTCAAGAACTGACCGAAGCGCGACGGGCCTGACGCAAGTCTCGCCCGCCCGTACGGAACACCTGCGGCCGCGCCGCGTTGGCAGCGCATGTCGATCCGTTGCACCGTCGAAAGCGCATTCTTCATCGCCTGGAGCTGCCTGGAGAAGAGCGGCGAGCTCGGTCCTCCGGACGAGAGCGCCAATGTCATTCTCGACGCCATTGAAGCGCAGCTTCGAACCGGGGAGCGCCGGCAGTTGATGCTCGCCAACCGGGCGATCGATGCTTACCGCGTGCATGCGGCGAGCAGCAACGCCGCCGCGCAACGTGAAGCGCGCCTTGGATGATGGTGTTCGGCGGCTACCCGGCGCATCCGAGACGCCGGTTGCCAGGCGTTCACTCCTGTGTGTTCACTCCTGAACACCGCAGGCACGCGCAACCGGCGCCGGTGCCCGTAGTTCTCCGGCAGAGAACAGAGTTCAATGGCATCTGGAACGTAACGGCACCATTTGGAACGCCGCGAACGTTCATTGCATTGATCCTACATCAGCAACGGTGGAGTTGGTGCGCAGGACAAAGCCGTGGGCGAAACGGTGCGATCGGTTCCCAAGCAGAACCGGAGTCCCACGGCGGCCGGTCGCGCGCCGTCAGTTCCCGCGATGACGAGAAGCAAGACATTCGCGAGCAGGATGCGCATGGCAAACTCACCCAGAACACCAGCAACAGGCACATGGGATAGACGATGAGGGGAATGTTGGATGTGACCAGTCTCGGCCGATGGTACGATCCCATCTCGGAGCGCTGGATTGAGCCGCGCGACACGCCGACCGCGACATCGCCTCGGGCGGAGGACGACGCCGTCTTCGAACGTCAACGGAAATTGCAGGCCGAACGTATCTGGCGCGCGCTCGTCGATTGCTGCGCGCGCGAGTGAGACAATTGCAGATCATACACAAATATGTCTGCAAAGCCGGCGCCGTGGATGGCGCCGGCCCTTATTTTTTCTTGCGGTCGGTCCCGTTCTCTTGTTTGGACGCATCGGTCATGCCGGGCCGATTTGCCCGATTTGCATTCATGCCGGTGGTATCCATCGTCCCCTTTTCCGTGGCGCCGTTGGTGTTCTCCGGCCTTTCCATGCCGCTCTGTGGAGCGGGCCCGGTATTCTGAGCGATGACGGGCCCGGCCATGGCTGCAAATGTAATTGCTACGATGAGTGCTTTCATGGGCATCTCCCTCGTCCCATGGATGACGTGCCCGCGACAGAGTTGTTCCCCGCTCTCGAGCCGGACCTCGCGCCGACGTGCGCTGCCGCTTGCGGCGGCGACTGGCGCTTCTGGTGCAGATAGGCCGGGTTGAAATCCCCGAGCCGCTGCAACTCGCGCCATTTCAGCACGATCAGCTCGCCATCGCGAAGATCCATGGCCCCGCTCCGCCTGAGATCGGCGAGCGTCCGGTTCACGGTCGCAATCGCCATGCCCAGTGTCTCGCCGAGCTGCGCCAGGCTGATCGGCATGCGGCATCGATTGCCGCGGACCAGCTGCGCGGCGCGGGCGCGATAGAACAGCTCGCAGAACAGGTGCGCCATGCGCGCCTGCATGGGACGGGCGCTGTTGTTGGTGATGGCTTCGCGAAAGATCGCCGCGTCGAGCAGCGTCTCGCGCCAGACGGCCATTCCGAAAAGCGATCGCCGCCTGAACGCGGCGAACAATTCGCGATGCGGGATGAAGGCGACCGAAGCAGGCCCCAACGCACTCAGCCCATGATCCATTTGGTCGATGAACAGGCCTTGCGCGTCCGGCAGGTCGCCGGTGAGATGGAACGCGAGATATTGCCGCCGCCCGCTACCAAGCAGATGGTAGCGCGCGACCATGCCCGACACGACCAATACCGAATGTTCAGGTTCGTCGCCCTGACGGATGAAATCCTCGTTCGGTGCATAGTCGCGCACCGTGAAGGTGAGTGCGCGGACTTCGGCAATATCCTCCTCTTCGAGCGCGGTGTGCTCGCACAGGTTCCGGATCAGCACCTCGTGGGCTTTTTCCATACGGCCGCCAAAAATCGCATTGGTTCTATCAAATGATACATCTGACGTGTATCCAGCGGATTAGAACGCGAGCCGGAAGCACAGGTTGCTAACCGGTTTGCGATGGCACCGGTTCGCTTCCACTCCACCCGCGAACCGAGCCGGCCTTGTCATGAGCCCTACCACGATCCTGGAGCGCATCTGCCGTCTGTTCGCATCGGAGCGAAGCGAGCACTTGGGAAGCGAGCACTTGGGAAGCGAGCACTTGGACAGCATCAACGATGCTTTCCTGAAGGGAACGCTGAACGAGCCGGTCCGGCCGATGTCGGATCAGGAACTCGCCCACGTTATCCGCGAGTTCCGCGCTATGCCCGTCTCCGACTGGACCGTCGCAAAGCTCTCGCGGCGCTTCGTCGACGTGCCCCGTGACGACTGAAGTCCCATGCCGCATCCGAATTTCATCGCGCGCCTCGATGCCATAGAAGGCCTTTCCGAGGACGAACGCCGGCAAATCGCCGGCTTGCCGTCTACGCTGCGCCAGGTCGCGGACGGCGAGATCGTGTTGCGCCAGGGCGAGGCCGCCACGCGCTGTGTCTTTGTTGTGAGCGGCTTCTTCTATCAGGCCCGCATCGTCGGTGATCGCAGCCAGATCCTTGCATTCCACGTGCCCGGCGACATGCCGTGCCTGCACACGCTGCTGGTATCACCCATGGATGCGGACCTCGTCGGCCTCGGGCCAAGCATCGTCGGCACCGTCGCGCACAGTCAGCTCAGGCAGCTTCTCGATGGCTCCGTCCACCTGACCCGCGCGTTCTGGCGCGAGACGCTGATTGACGCGGCGATCTCGCGGCAATGGATCGCCCGCCTCGGCGCTCAGGCAGCGCTGCCGAAGGTAGCGCATCTCATTTGCGAGCTCGCCGCGAGGCTGGAGATCGTCGGGCTCGTCACCGACGGCTGCTTTCAGATGCCGATGACACAGCGGCACGTGGCGGACGCCTGCGGACTGTCCATCGTCCATGTCAATCGCACCATTCAGGAGCTGAGACATCGCGGATTGATCGCGTGGGAAGGCAGCGAGATCGAGCTGTTGCAGCCCGAAGAACTGCGAAGGCTTGCGGATTTTGCGCCTGACTATCTGAGCTGAACGCAGCGAGTGAACGCATGCTCGAGCTGGGGCTGGACGCATTACCCTCTCGCTCGCGGCTTCGTCCGCCATGATTTGAGCAGCGGGCCGTTACGTCCCAGCACCGGATCTGTTTTCGGCCTGCGCACCTTGGTGATGCGTTTGATGGCGTCTGGACGCTCCCTTGTGTCGGTGCACTCGTCATACGTTCCGTCCCGCGGATACGCTCCGACGACCAGAAAGTCTCGGCTGGCCTCGATGAGCCGGTGTCCGATGCCTGCGGGAAGCACCAGAACGTCGCCGGCCTTCACGCGCAGAACCCGCCCCTTGATCCCGCCGCACTCGATCTTGGCCGTGCCGCGCGCCACACCCATCACTTCATGGACTTGCGAATGATAGTGCACAAAGTCGTACACGGTATCGCGCCATGACCGGCCCCAGCCGTTCGCATCGAACAGCGTGTCGATGATGACCTCTGGCGCAAAACGCCGAGGCTTGAGGTTCACCGCCCCGCGATAGTGCAAGAGCGGAAAATGCGGGTTGTTCGGCACGACGCCGTCGTCCCTGAAATGGATGGCCACCGGCTTCCGAGCCCGCACCAGCGCCCGCAGTGTCGCCGCGTCGGGATGCTCCTCCACCAGCTTCTTGGCGAGATTCTTGATCTGGTCCTTAACCGGCATAGCGTCGCCTCAGCCGCGATTCAACGGCTGCGGAGATGATAAGTTTCCAACGGAGAACCTGCGCAGCCTGCCATTTGATTTCTACTCCGGTACGTTGCGCAGCCGCCGCAACAAGCCGCCGAAAATCGGTAGACCTTCGATGCAATTGGTGAGGCCGTGCGCGGCGCTGCATGAAGGGCGATAGTCCGGAGTTGTCTGACGTGAGGGCGTTGGCCGCAACCTTTCCAGTCACGACGAAATACGTTCGGATTATTTCCATCACGACTAATAGAAGGAGCGCCCAGAAACGAAGGCTGCCAGTGCGTAGCCGCTTCGGCTCCGCTTGCTTGCAAATGACGTAGAATCCGAGACGACGGGCGGCGGGGTTGATGTTGCCCCCGGGGCCGCCGAGCAAAACACCTCGTCAAGCCCTCGCCGCGAAAGATTTTTCTTTTCCGAATTTCGGATTGTGGCATACACCGCGACAACCCGGCCCTCCCAAAGGGGCGTTCGCGACCGTCACGAGACGCGGGCCGGGTGGCGGTGGACGCGGCAGCGTCGGCGCGAACCGTGGGTTGACAGGGCGGCCAACCGTGAGTCCTCACACGGCGCGGTGCGACACGATGCTGTAACAGCGGTCTCGTTGATGCCGGGGGCGGGCACACGCAAGCCTCCAGCCATTCAGGCGGGACCGTCCGCGGACGGAGAAGTCGTGTGGTCCTGACGCCCGGGGTCTGTGCGTCAAGTCCTGCGGTGATGTGGCGGCCCGACCGGGCACGTGCATCAATCATCGGCAGTGGCGACGGGGGCAATAAAAACGCGCCGCGGGGAGCGCGCCGGCGGCCGCAGCGGTTGCAGCTGCGGCGGACCTGGAGTTCGGCGGGACCAGCAGCGACGCGAAAAGGCCCGATTTCGCGGCGGAACCAACGCGCCGCGAGCCCGATTCAAGCCACATCCTCTCCGGATTTGCGGCTCATTGCCACCCAAGTCTTTGATGACAAAGGGGCGAGTAAGAGTTGCGTCATGCGTAACCGGGAGACCAGGATGGGCAACCGCACCGCAAAATTCATATCCGCGCTAGTCGGCAGCATCATTGCCGGCGCGCCACTGGCCGCCGTGTCGCAGAACGCGCAGAACGCGCCGAGCACGGCCAACGCGGCCGCCGACTGCCTCGTCTCGCCCAAGGGCGCCGCGCCGCAGGGGCAGCACTGGTACTATCGCATCGAGCGCGGGACCAAGCGGCAGTGCTGGTATCTGCGCGCCGCCGACGACAAGGACGGCGCGAAATCCGTGCAGAGCGCGCAGGCTACGAGCGATACGCCGACCGGAGTCGCGCCGGCGCAGCAGCAGCAGCAACAGCAGCAGCACCCGGCGCAGGATGCGCGCGCCGAATATCTGACAGCACGGAGCGGTGTCGCCGCCAAAGCACCAAACGCAACTGCGCAAGCCGCAGGCGCGACACCGGCGCAACCATCTGCAGATCAGACCGCTGACGGCAACGCGCAACAATCCGCCACGCCGTGGCCCGACGTCTCCGCAACCTCCGCCCCGCCCGCGCCGCAGCCGGCGCCTGCCGTTGTCGCGACAGCCGCCCAGCCGAGCGCAAAGCCATCAAAATCCCCTTCCTCCCCGGCACCCGCCGCGGCAGACAGCACGACCGACAAGCCGACCGGCTCGGTCCAGATGCTGCTGCTCGTGATTGGCGGTGCGCTGGCGCTCGCCGGAATCCTCGCCAGCCTCATCTACCGCTTCGCCGGCGCGCGCGTCCGGGTCCAGTCCGCCGACCGCCGCATACATTGGGACGATTGGGAGCCGCAGAAACAGGACGCAAGCCGCGCGCCCTGGCTCGATGCGACGTCGGCCAACGCCCAGCCGTCGCGCCCCATCGACTTCGATGCGCCGCGTCCGCAAGCGACGAAACAAGCGACAAAACTTGCCGCGATCGGTCGCGAGATCGATCTGATCGACGCGCGCAAGTCGCGTGCCGCGATCCCTGCCGCAGAACCCGACGAGGTCAGGCCCGCCGAGGCCAAGATCAAGATGTTCGACCGGGATTTCGAAATCGAGGCCGCTGCGCCCCGGCTCGCCGCCAACGAGATCGGCAAGGATCGCGATGAGGCGCCTGCAGGCCGCGACGAGGATGCGGTCGACGTCGACGTCATCACGACGATGCTGGAACAGCTGGTGAAGGAAGGGCCGCGCCTGTCGCGGCCTAACCTTGAAGCTGACCTTGCAAACTTCGCACGAAGCCTACAAGGCCAATCCGCCGCTCGCGCTTGAGGCGCTCGGCCTTCAGGATCGACTGTACCTCGGCGAAGGCCTGGTCGACGTCGTGGTTGATGACGATATAGTCGTACTCGGCCCAGTGGCTCATTTCGTGGCTGGCGCGGCTCATCCGCTTGCGGATCACCTCGTCGGAATCCTGTGCGCGCGAATGCAGGCGCTTTTCGAGATCGGCCGCGGAGGGCGGCAGGATGAAGACGCGAACGACGTCGACGCTCGCTTTCTGGTGCAGTTGCTGCGTGCCCTGCCAGTCGATGTCGAACAGCACATCCTGCCCGGCCGACAGTGCTGCCTCCACCGGAGCACGCGGCGTCCCATAGAGATTGTCAAACACGGTGGCCCATTCGAGCAGTTCGCCCTGCTCCACCATCGTCTCGAACTTGCGCTTGCCGACGAAGAAATAGTCGCGCCCCTCGACCTCTCCCGGCCGCTTCTCGCGCGTGGTCGCCGACACTGACATCTTCAGGCCGGGCTCCCGCTCAAGCAACATCCGCGACAGCGTCGTCTTACCCGCGCCCGAGGGCGAGGACAGCACGAACATCAATCCGCGGCGCTCGACACCGTCAGTTCCGTGACTGCCCGTCGTCATCGATCACTCCAGATTCTGGACCTGCTCGCGGAACTGCTCGACCACATTCTTCATGGCGAGTCCCGTATTGGTGAGCTCGATGTCATTCGACTTCGAGCAGCAGGTATTGACCTCGCGGTGAAACTCCTGCGCCAGGAAATCGAGCTTGCGGCCGATCGGACCGCCCTTGCCGATCAGCTCGCGCGCCTGCGCAATGTGGGAGGCGATGCGATCAAGCTCCTCGCGGATGTCGGCCCTGGTCGCGATCAGGATCGCTTCCTGCATCAGGCGATCGGCATCGAAACGATCGGAGGTGTCGAGCAGGGCCGCGATCTGCTCAGTGAGCTTCGCCTTGATCGCCTCCGGCTTGCGGCCGGGCGCAGCCTCCGCTTTCTTCGCCAATTGCTCGATCTCGTCGACGCGCTGGGTCAGGATCTGCCCCAGCGAGATGCCCTCGCGCTTGCGCATCCCTACGAGATCGGCAAGCGCTTTGTCGAAGGCCTCCGCCACGGCGGCGCGTGCGGCCTTGTCCTCCTCCTCGTCGCCGTCGGGCTCGGCGACCTCGACGACGCCCTTGATGGCGAGCAGGCCGTCGACGCTCGGCGCCACCGCATCGACCTTGCCGGCGATCAGCGCCGCCGCCTTCAGCACGGCGTTGAGCACGTCCTCGTTGATGCGGACCGTGGCGGCGGCGTTGGTGCGCTTGACGTTGAGATTGGCGTAGACCGTGCCGCGCGACAACAGCTCGCCGGCGCGCTTCTTGGCGTGGGCCTCGAGCTCGTCGAACCCCTGCGGCAGCCGCACCCTGAGGTCAAAACCCTTGGCGTTGACCGACTTCAATTCCCATTCGAACGTGTACGGCCCGCTTGCGCCGTTGCTTCGGGCAAACCCGGTCATGGACGACAGCGCCATCGGTTGAGATTCTCCAGAAACTCGGGATTCGCGAGGACATCAAGCCACGCGAATCTTAAGACTATTTTGCCGGAAAGTGTAATCCGCAAAGTGTGATGGACGGCGCTGCGCGCAGCCCCGGCCTAGCGCTGGACCACCGGCGGCGAGGGTTGCACCGCGCCCTGCCGGGCCGGCGCGGGATTGGCTGGATTGGCCGGCCGGGCCGCGGGTGGCTTTTTCTGCTGGTTGGACCGCGCCGGCGTGGTCGCGGTCGGTGTATCGGCGGCGCCGGGCGCAGCAGCGGCCGGCGGCTGCGCGTCCTCGGCCGGCTCGACCGTGTCGTTCTGGATCTGCTTCTCGATCGCACGAAGCTTCGCGACGTTCTTCTGATGCGCGTCGTAGGTCTCGGTGAAGGCGTGCCCGCCGCTGCCGTCCGCGACGAAATAGAGATCGCGGGTGCGGGCCGGGTTGGCGGCGGCCTCGAGCGAGGCTCGGCCCGGATTGGAGATCGGCCCCGGCGGCAGGCCCTCAATCACATAGGTGTTGTAGGGAGAGGGCTGCGTGATCTCGCTGCGCTTGATCGGACGGCCCAGCGTGCCCTTGCCGCCGACGAGGCCGTATATGATCGTGGGATCGGACTGCAGCTTGATCCTCTGCTTTAGGCGGTTCACGAACACCGCCGCGACGCGGCTGCGCTCGTCCGGCTTGCCGGTCTCCTTCTCGACGATGGACGCCAGCGTCACCAGTTGCTCCGGCGTCTTGACGGGAATGTCCTGGTTGCGGCGCTCCCAGATCTCGGCCAGCACCCGCTTGTGCGCCTGCTGCATGCGCTGGATCACCTGCTCGCGCGTGGTGCCGCGCGGGAACTTGTAGGTCTCCGGCAGCAACGTGCCCTCGCGCGGCAGCTCGCGCACGGTGCCGGTGAAAATGTCGTTGTCGGACAGCCGCGCCACGATCTGCTCGGAGGTCAGGCCTTCCGGGATCGTCACGGCATGCTGCACCACCTTACCCTCGACGATGGTGGCGATGACGTCGCGCAAGGATGCGTTCTTCTGGAACGAATACTCACCGGGCTTGAGGTCCGAGCTCGCCTTCAACGCGGCGACGCTGGCGATGAACACCCACGGATTGACGTCGGTCACGCCTTCCCGGTTCAGCGTCTCGGCGATGTCGCGCTTGCCCGCGCGCTGCGGGATGTTGACGATCTTGTCTTCCTTCAGCGGTCCTGGCGCCTCGAGTACCTGCCGGCCGTAATAATAGACGCCGCCGGCACCGAGCATGGCGAGCAACAGCAGCGTGATGATCGCGTTGCCAACCACCACGAAGGGATTGCGCGCACGGTCCGATCGCTTGGGCGGCGGCGGGACCTGCTCGGGCTCGAGTGCAGCCCGCGGACTCCGGGGCGAAATGGGCGGCCTTTCACTCATCGAAGCAACCTGAATCCTGCCGGTTCAATCGCGGCCTGACAATGACTTGCCGAGCCAAATGCACGCGCCCACTTCTATGACTATCGCCGAATACGGCAAAACGGTGGATTCGTCTCAAACGCAAACTAATTGGCCAAACGCCGGACGATCACCGACGCATTGGTGCCACCAAAACCAAAAGAGTTCGACAATGCGACATTGACCTCACGCTTCTTCGCCGTGTGCGGCACGAGATCAATCGCGGTCTCGACCGACGGATTGTCGAGATTGATGGTCGGCGGCACGACATTATCGCGAATCGCGAGAATGGCGAAGATCGCCTCGATCGCACCGGCCGCGCCGAGGAGATGACCCGTCGACGATTTGGTCGAGGACATCGCAACCTTGGAGGCAGCGTTACCGAGCAGGCGCTCCACCGCACCGAGTTCGATCTCGTCGCCGAGCGGTGTCGAGGTGCCGTGCGCATTGATGTAGTCGAGATCGGATGCCGTGAGACCAGCACGCTTGAGCGCGGCCGACATGCTGCGGAAGCCGCCATCGCCATCGGGCGACGGCGAGGTAATGTGATACGCATCGCCGGAAAGGCCGTAGCCGATCACCTCGGCATAGATCCTTGCGCCGCGTCGCCTGGCGTGCTCGAGCTCCTCGAGCACCAGGACGCCGGCGCCCTCACCCATCACGAAGCCGTCACGGTCCTTGTCATAGGGACGCGAGGCCTTTTCGGGCGTCTCGTTGAAACCGGTGGACAGCGCGCGCGCGGCATTGAATCCGGCAATGCCGATACGGCTGATCGGCGATTCCGCACCGCCGGCAACCATGACGTCGGCATCGCCGAGCGCAATCAGGCGAGCGGCATCGCCGACCGCGTGCGCGCCGGTCGAGCAGGCTGTGACCACCGAATGGTTCGGTCCCTTCAGCCCGTGCGCGATCGACACGTAGCCAGAGGCGAGGTTGATCAGACGACCGGGAATGAAGAACGGCGACACTCGGCGCGGCCCACGCTCCTTGAGCAGGATCGCGGTGTCGGCAATGCCGTTGAGGCCGCCTATGCCGGACCCGATCATGGTGCCGGTCGCGCACTTGTCCTCTTCGGTCTCGGGATGCCAGTTGGCATCGTCGAGCGCCTGGCCGGCTGCGGCCATGCCGAAGATGATGAAGTCGTCGACCTTGCGCTGGTCCTTCGGCTCCATCCACTTGTCAGGATTGAACGTGTCGTTCGACCCGTCGCCGCGCACGACCGTGCAGGCGATCTTGGTCTGAAGATCGGAGACGTCGAAGCTCTCGATTCTGCGCGCACCGCTCTCGCCGTTGAGGATGCGCTTCCAGGTCGGCTCGACGCCACAGCCGAGTGGCGACACCATGCCGAGACCCGTGACGACGACCCGCCTCATATCCGAAAACTCCGTATCGAAAGATTCACGGCCAATAACAAGAAACCGGCTGACCGCTGCGAAGCGGCCCGTCCGGTTTCAATGTTGTCCCCGCGAAATTGAAGAGCCTTAGCTCTTCGCGTTCTTCTCGAGAAACTTCGTAGCGTCGCCGACGGTGAGAATCGTTTCCGCAGCGTCGTCCGGAATCTCGCAACCGAATTCCTCTTCGAACGCCATCACCAGTTCGACGGTGTCCAGACTGTCGGCGCCGAGGTCGTCGATGAAGCTCGCGTTGTCGACAACCTTCTCGGGTTCAACACCAAGGTGTTCGACCACGATCTTCTTAACCCGCTCGCCAATGTCACTCATTGCTTAACCTCGTGTTGTTCCCTGTAGACCCGACCCCCCGGGACGATACGAGCCGTCGTGGTCGTTTGACTGCCTTCGCTTACGAACTTTGATTTGGCCCATCCTAACCGATGCAGGCCCCGGCGAACGACGGCCAAAGGCTCCGCATCGCCAATATACAGGGTTTCAAAAACCTGCAATGGCGTTCTTTGCCCATCCGTTGTAGGTCCGGTTATCATACTTCAATTGCCTTGACTACAAGCCTCATTTCGCTCCGGAAACGGCCGTTTGCCGCATCCGGCACCGGCCTGACCGGCGGTGCGGCACGAGGCGTCAGATCATGGCCATGCCGCCGTTGACGTGGATGGTTTGCCCGGTGACGTAAGCCGCTTCGTTCGAGCTCAGGTAGACGGCGGCTGCCGCGATGTCTTCGGGCGTCCCCAGGCGGGCAGCCGGAACCTTGGTCAGAATCGTTTCGCGCTGCTTGTCATTGAGCGCATCCGTCATCGGCGTCTTGATGAAGCCGGGCGCGATGCAATTGGCGGTCACGCCGCGCTTGGCGTATTCGGCGCCGAGCGTCTTGATCATGCCGATCAGGCCCGCTTTCGATGCTGTATAATTGCCCTGTCCCGGATTGCCGGTGACGCCGACCACCGAAGTGATGGCGATGATGCGGCCGAAGCGCTTGCGCATCATCAATTTGGTCGCCGCGCGCGCCAGGCGGAAGGTCGCGGTCAGATTGACATTGATGACCTCCTCCCAATCCTCGTCACGAAGCTGCACGAAGAGATTGTCGCGGGTGATGCCGGCATTGGCGATGAGGATGTCGACTTGTCCCATCGCGGCTTCCGCGGCGGGCACCAGCGCTTCGACCTCATCGGCCTTGGAGAGGTTGCAGGGCAGCACAAAGGCGCGCTCGCCGAGCCTGCCGGCAAGCTCGTCCAGCACGTCCTTGCGTGTTCCGGAAATCGCAACGGCAGCGCCCTGCGCATGCAGCGCCTGCGCGATCGCGCCGCCGATGCCGCCGGTCGCGCCGGTGACGAGCGCCTTTCTGCCAGTCAGATCGAACATGAAGTACTCCTCTAAGCCTGCTTGGCAGCGGCCAGTGCATCCTTGGCGGCAGCGATATCGCTCGGACCGCCAACCGCAACGCCGACGGCACCGTCCGCAATGCGCTTGACGAGTCCCGTAAGCACCTTGCCCGCGCCGATCTCGAAGAAACGGGTGACGCCCTGCCCTGCCATATAGGCGACCGATTCACGCCAGCGCACCGTGCCCGTGACCTGCTCGACCAGGCGGCGACGGATCTCGTCGGGATCGGTGATGGCGCTCGCCAGCACGTTCGACACCAACGGCGCGGCCGGCGCCTTGATCGTGACCGTCGAGAGCGCCTCCGCCATGGCGTCGGCGGCCGGTTGCATCAGCTTGCAATGAAACGGCGCCGACACCGGCAGCAGCATCGCGCGCTTGGCGCCCTTGCCCTTGGCGATCTCGACGGCGCGATCGACCGCCGCCTTGTCGCCGGAGACCACCACCTGCCCGCCGCCATTGTCGTTGGCGGCCTGGCAGACCTGCCCCTGCGCCGCCTCATCGGCGACCTCGATGGCGGCCTCGTAGTCGAGGCCAAGCAGCGCGGCCATTGCGCCGGCACCGACTGGCACGGCTTTTTGCATTGCGAGACCGCGGGTGCGAAGCAGCCGAGCGGTATCGGAGATGCTCAGGCTGCCGGCCGCAGCCAGCGCCGAATATTCACCAAGCGAGTGGCCAGCGACGAAGGCTGCGTCCCGCCCGACGGAAAAACCGGCTTCACTCTCCAGCACGCGCAGGGTTGCGAGGGAGACCGCCATCAGCGCTGGCTGGGCGTTTTCGGTAAGCTGAAGGGTCTCGGCCGGACCATCCCAAATGGTCGCCGTCAATTTCTCCCCAAGCGCAGCATCGACCTCGTCGAACAGGGCGCGCGCTGCCGGAAAGGCGTCGGCGAGGGCCTTGCCCATGCCAACCGCCTGGGACCCCTGCCCCGGAAATGTAAATGCTGCCGTCATCGGCGCTCCCTGCATGTCGGGCGTGATCCTCACGAGAACCGGCAGCCGACTACGCGCGGCCTCAGCCCAAGGTTCCGGATCACGCTCCAAAGGGGGCCGTAGACACTGTCCGGGGTCGGAATGTCAAGCCAAGATGGGAACCCCGGCCGGATTCAACCGGTGATACGGTTTCCTAGAATCCGCCGGCCGTCTGGTTGACGTCGACCTCTGCCCCCGCCCGCGCGCGGCGCGCGCTGTTGACCAGCTGCCCCGGCCGATCGTCCTGGTTTGGCTTCGCGGTGGCAAGCCGCAGCACCGCGGCGTAGCCCGGCTGCACCTCCATGCGGTCGGCATGCCGGCTGGCGCTCAGCAGGCGATGCACCTTCGGCAAATTGTAGCAGGGCACATAGAACAAGAGGTGATGCTCGAGATGATAATTCACGTAGTACGGGGCGATGAACAGGCGCTCGAGAAAATTGGCATGCGTGGTCCGAGTGTTGCGCAAGGGATCATTGCTGTCAGGGACGACGGCGTGCTCGGCGATGTTGCGGATGCGGGTGATGACCATCATCCAGGTCAGCAGCGGCACCAGCCATAGCAATGGATAGGCCCACCACACGCCGGCCGCCGCGAGCGCAGCGAACATTGCGGCATTGACGACGCATTGTGGGCCGAGCTTCCCCCAGAAATGCGCCGCACGCTGCCGCCATGCCCAGTCCTTTGGCCCGAGCGCGTTGAGCAATTGCGCCTTGCGCTGCTGGTAGCCGGTCTGTCCGGTGATGTCGCGAATGAACTTGCGGCGATAGCTCAGCTTGGTGATCGGAAACGGCGCCGACAGCACCAGATCGGGATCGTCGTCCTGCTGGGTGCGCGCGTGATGCTGCAAGTGGTAGCGCCGGTAGCTCCGCGTCTCCGCAAACAGCGGATAGGCACAGAACCATTGGCTCAGCGCCAGATTGGTTTTCTCATCGGCGGACAAGCAGCCATGCGCGCCGTCATGCATGAGGATGGCAAGTCCAAGCTGGCGCGAGCCGATGATGGCGACGGCGAGAATGTACGTCAGCGGATTGGGCCACCACGCGACCAGAGCGATCGCACCGATGATGAGCGCCCAGGCGTGCGCGATCAGCGCAACGCCCTTCCACGTCACGCGCTGGCGCACGTCGGCCAATTGATCGTCCGTCAGGAAATCGCGGGCACGCATGCGAAGCGCGGTCATGGCCTAACTCTCCTCGTTCGAATTGCTCGGCGCGTCGCGCTGCTCGACGAGACGCAGGCGCGCAGCCTCGCCCGTGGATTTCGCCTGCTCACCGAGCACGCGCAGCATCTCGCTGCAGAGCTCCTCCGGCGATCGGCCCATGGCGTAGCCTTCGAGGATGACGCCGATAGCGACGGCCCAGAACCGCCGCGAGCTTTCATCGGGCGCGCGCAGCGAGCGCCAGCCGTGTCGTGCAACCTGGCTTGCATAGGCCCGCGCGCCTTCGCTGTGCAGCCGTTCGATGGTGCGTTCAACCAGTGGCGCCAGATCCTGCCGCCGCCGCGTCAGTGTCAGGGCTTCGGCGAAGAAGGCGACCGAATCGCTCGCCGTGACCGTCTCCGCCAGCGCGTGCGTGTATTCCTGCGGCGTGCGCGTCCTCAGCGCCGCCTGTTCCGTCGCGCGCGCCAGATACAGCAGCTCGCGGCAGGCACATTCGACGAACAGCGCCTCCTTGGTGCGGAAGTAGTAAGTGATCTGGCTCGGGAACGCGTCCGCCGCGGCCGCGATGTCGGTGATCGACGTGCCCGACAGCCCCCGCTCCCGGAACAGCGGGCTTGCCGCATCCAACAGCAGCGACCGCATCTTGCGGCCGGCCGTGCGTGTGGCGCGCGCGGCGTGCTTGGGGTCGCTGGCGCCCGGTTCGAACGGAGCATGGGCAGAATTGTCTGCCATTGGATCCTCCCGCTGACTTGTTTGTATGTTATACAAACAAGTAGGTCAAGCTGGTTCGATTTGAGGGCCGACCATCACCCGCCTTCGATTGTGCGAGCCGAGACTTGGGCCCCAACCTTGCAAAGCCAGGCAAAATCCGTATAAGGCGCCCATCCGCAGACCCCGGCCGGGAGCTGAACGGACGGTCTCAGCAAATCATTCGTGATTTTGGTGTGGCAGGGCCAGTCGGCCCGTCGTCCCGTGTTTCCGCCTTCTGAGCTTAATCCCAGAGTCCTTTCCGAAGGTCTCTTAAGGGCTTGACGCCGGGCGATGCGCCAACATGAGGAAAGGACTTCCATGCCTCTTTACGAGCATGTTTTTCTCGCGCGTCAGGACGCGAGCCCGCAGCAGGTCGAAGAGCTGACTGCACAGATGACCGGTATCGTCGAGGGCCTCGGCGGCAAGGTTACCAAGACCGAGAATTGGGGCGTTCGCTCCCTCACCTATCGCATGAACAAGAACCGCAAGGCTCATTTCGTGCTGCTCAACATCGATGCGCCGTCCGCGGCGATCGCCGAGATCGAGCGCCAGGAGCGCATCAGCGAAGACGTGATCCGCTATCTCAGCGTCCGCGTCGAGGAACTCGAGGAAGGCCCGTCCGCGATGATGCGCAAGGCCGATCGTGATCGCGAGCGTGACGACCGCGGCGGTGGGTTCCGCGGCGAGCGTGAAGGCGGCTTCCGTGGCGACCGCGAGGGCGGCTTCCGCGGTGACCGCGGCCCGCGCCGTCCGCGCGAAGAAGCTGAAACCACTGCGGATGCGGAGTAAGATCAATGGCTGAAGCTGGTGCACGCCGTCCGTTTTTCCGTCGTCGCAAGAGCTGCCCGTTCACGGGCACCAATGCTCCCAAGATCGACTACAAGGACTCCAAGCTGCTAATGCGTTACGTCTCTGAGCGCGGCAAGATCGTGCCGAGCCGCATCACCGCGGTGTCCGCGAAGAAGCAGCGTGAGCTCGCCCGCGCCATCAAGCGCGCGCGGTTCCTGGGCCTCTTGCCCTACGTCATTCGCTGACACGACCAATTCGACCGGCGGCCGCCGAGCCGCCGGTCGTCATATTCTGAACTCATAAGGCCTCCGGGTCATCCGGTCGCCGATGGTTGGGGCAAACGACGCCTCTAACCGCTCGAAGGGAGCGGGACAGCTGATGATGGCCTTTGGATTGATAGCCCTGATCGCCGGCGCCGCGTCGGCGCTGATGTTCGCCTCGATCATCTCGGGCGCGCTGATCTCGCTCGTCCTGTTCTATCTCGCACCGCTGCCGCTGATGGTCGCCGCGATCGGCTGGGGGCCGCTTTGCGCGTGCCTCGGCGGCATTGCCGCCGCAATCGGCCTCGGCGCGCTGTTCGGCCTGCCCTACTGCATCGCCTTCGCCGTCACCGTCGCATTGCCGGCCTGGTGGCTCGGCCATCTCGTCCTGCTTGGCCGGCCAGTGGGAAGCGTCGCACCAGACACCTCTGCCGTCGAGCCGCCGGCCGAGCCCGAGATCGAGTGGTATCCGGTCGGCCGCATCCTGCTCTGGATCGCAGGCTTCGCCGCGCTGACCACCATTGCCGCCCTGCTCACGCTCGGCACCGACGCCGACACCATCAGCGGCACGCTGCGGCGGGGCTTGATGCGCCTCCTCCCCGCCGCCGATCCGCAAACTTCGGGTGAAGCCAGCCAGTTCGTTGACGCACTCGTGCGCATTGCACCGGCCGCCGCCACCATCGTCGCGATGATGACGCTGACTCTCAGCCTCTGGCTCAGCGCCAAGGTGACCGCGACGTCGGGCCGGCTGCGTCGTCCCTGGCCGGACCTGAAGGCGGCCGAGCTGCCGCCGATGACGCTCGTGGCGCTCTGCATCGCGCTCGCCTTCTGCTTCACCGGCGGGCTGCTCGCGATCGTCGCGCAGATCACCACGGCCGCGCTGATGATGGGCTATGCGCTGACCGGTTTTGCCGTGCTGCATACGCTGACACTGGCGCTGAAGAGCCGCACCTTCTGGCTCGGCTCGACCTACGCCGTCGTCGTCGTGTTCGGATGGCCCGTCATCGCGATGGTGATCCTCGGTCTTGCGGATGCCGTGTTCGGCTTCCGCGAGCGCTTCCTGCGCAGCCGGCGGCCGCCGCCGCTGCCAACCTCTTAAGTTCAACCCCGGAAACTGAAACTCAGATCCCTTCAAAGGAGAACGAATATGGAAGTCATTTTGCTGGAACGCGTCACCAAGCTCGGCCAGATGGGCGAAGTCGTGAAGGTTCGCGACGGCTATGCCCGCAATTTCCTGCTCAAGCGCGGCAAGGCGCTGCGCGCCACTGCCGACAACCGTGCCAAGTATGACGGCATGAAGGCTGAGCTCGAGGCTCGCAACCTCCAGGCCAAGGGCGAAGCGTCCAAGGTCGCCGAAAAGATCCAGGGCAAGAACATCATCGTGATCCGCCAGGCCTCCGAAGCCGGCCAGCTATTCGGCTCGGTCACCGTGCGCGACATCGTCATGGCGTTCGAAACCGACGGCGTCCATCTTGACCGCCCGCAGGTGCAGCTCGACGCACCGATCAAGACAATCGGCAAGCACACGGTCACCGTCGCCGTTCACCCGGAGGTCGAGGTCGACATCACCGTGACGGTCGCGCGCAGCCAGGACGAGGCCGAGCGCATCAACCGCGGCGAGGACATCTCGACCCGCAACGAGGACCGCGACGCGGCTGCCGAGGCAATCGCCGCGGCCGGCGAGTTCTTCGATCCGGAAGCCCAGCACGACGAGGTCGAGCCGGTGCCGGCTACGGAAGAGAAGTAACTCCAATGTCGTCATTCCGGGATGGTCCGAAGGACCAGACCCGGAATCTCGAGATTCCGGGTTCTCGCTTCGCGAGCCCCGGAATGACGAGCTCAAAATCAGCCCGGCTGCCTCAGGCGGCCGGGCTTTTCGTTTTCGCGGCGACGTCCTCGCTCAACATCGCAATCGAGGCCAGCGCCGTTGCCGTGTGCTTCTCGACGCCGTCGCTGACGCAGAATACGTCGGCCGCAACCACCGAGACCTGACGGCCCGGCTTGATCACCCGGGCACGGCAGATCAGCTTCTCGCCGACTGCAGGCGACAATAAATTGAGCTTGTACTCCGCCGTCAGCGCCGGCTGGCCACGCGAGGTCGCGGCTGCGATCGTTGTGGCGTTGTCGATCAGGAAGGCGGTGACGCCGCCGTGGAAGAAGCCGTGCTGCTGCAGCAGCTCCGGCCGGCGATCCACGGCGATCGTGCAGCTGCCGCGCGACAAGTCCGAAAGCTCGGCGCCGACCAGGATCATGAAGCCCTGCCGGCCGACATTGGCGTGGATGCGGTCGGCAATCGGTGCGAACTCCGGATCAGCTGCGGCTGACATGCACTCTCTCCTGTTGCTGGTTGATGCGGTCGAACGGCCTTAGCGCCCGAATGGCGCAGGCGATCAGCATGTCGGCCTCCCCGCGAGGGTCGGTGTGGTCGCGTCCCGACAGGAAGGCGCGGCAGAAGATCTGCGCCGGCCCGATCAGCTGGCTGATGAACATTGCCGGCGTCATCGGCAAGAGCTCACCGCGTGCAACCAGCGGCGCGCGCCAGCGCTCGATGCCGTCGGCGAGGCGCGCGTTCTGCGCGCGCTGGGCATCGCGAACCTCCTCGCCCCACTCGCTGCGGGAAATCTCGAAGAGGTAGCGCGCCTCGCGCCGGCTGGTCACGACCCACTCAAGATGCGCCCGGATCAGCCGATCGATGCCCTGCTCCGCACCGGGCACGGGATTGAGCGCGGTCAGCATTGCGGCGTGATAGTGCCGCAGGACCTGCAGGAACAGCGCACCGGCGAGCTCCTTCTTTGAGCCGAAGGCGTGAAAGAAGCTGCCATTGGAGGCGCGCGCCCGGGTGCGGATCGCAGCCACCGTCGCGGCTTCGAAGCCGACGCGGTCGAACACGATCAGCCCGGCCGCCAACAGGTCGTCTCGCACGTTCGACGTCATTGCCGCCTCCTAGAGCATTAAACTAGAGTATCACTCTAGGCCTCGTCAATACGGTGCGGAGGCCGCGATCAACGCGGTCGGCGCATGTCCATCAAGACCAAGCTGGTTTAGCGCGAGATCGGCGGCGTCGGCGGGCCGGACGACTCGGCCGGCGGCGCAGGCGGGGCTGCAGCGGTCGCGGGAGGTGCCGGCGCCTTGGCCGGTTCGGAGCTGGCAGCAGGCGCGGTCGGAGCCGCCTCTTCCGTCGCTCTGGGCGCGGCCGGCTCGGTCGGCTTCACGGCGGCTGGTGCAGACGGCGTCACCGGCGGCACCGGATCCGGGCGCAGCGGCGGAGCTTCACTGCCGCGCGGCTCGACCTTCCCGCTATCAGGACTGGCGTCGGCGGGCTTCTCCGATGCCGTGCCACTGTCGGGCTTGGTCTCGTCACGACCCGGCTCGACCTTGGCGCTGTCGGGCTTGGCCGTCTCAGGCTTCGACTCGGCCTTCGGCTCGCTCTTCTTGTCTTCAGTGGCCGGCGCGGCGGCGTCGACCTTCGGTGCTTCCTCAGTGCCGGGCTTGCCGCGGCGCTTGGCCTTGCGTCCCTCGGGTGCTGCCTGGCCTTCGGATTTCATGCCTTCGTCGGCCGGCCGCGCAGCACGCTTCTGGCGCGGGCCGTCGGCCGCAGGAGCGGACCCCTCGCCCTCCGGCTTGGCGGCCTCCTGCGAGCGCTGGCGGCGGCCCTGATGTTCGGACTGGCCCGGAGCTGTATTGGCTTCTCGCTCCCTGGCGCCGTCCTTCTTGTCCCTGCCGTCCTTGGCCTGATACCGGGTGTCGGTGGCACCATTGGAGACGAGGTAGGAGGCGAGAATGCCCGCCATGTCCAAGCTCGTGGTGTAGTGCTGGCGCAGGAATCCCGGCAGCGAACTCGGCGCCACGGACTTCAGAAGTCCACGCGGGCTCTTGTGGCAGGCATTGCAGGTCTGCGCGAAGAGCTGGGACGGAGTCTTGCCGGCCTCGAGGTTCGTTGCCTGCGCAAGAATGGTATCGGTCGCGCCGAAGCCGATCAGAAGCAATACCGTCGCGAGACTGAACGCTCGGCTCGACATTTCCCATCATCTCCACTGAAATACGAGAGGTGCAGCCGGCGTCCCGCGCGGCGGCGGTCACCTTTTATCCGATTGAGCCGCGAATGGAAGCAGGCCCCCGCGCAAGGATGTGATTAAGCGCTTTTCGAATATCGGCTTTGAGCACAGCGCAATGGCGGAGGCGGAACTGGCTCGCTAGATTTTAGATGCAAACGCATAGGAACCGCTGCGGCGCCTGGGCGTCAGATATGAAGGCCGGGTTAGTCGCATCTTTCGGGTCCGCTCGAGAGGAAATGCCGATGGACCGCTTGTTGCATAAGTTTCTGTCTCAATTCATCCGGCGCGGGTCGATGACGGTGACCAGCGCAAGCGGGACGACGTTCACCGTCGGCGACGGCTCCGGCGCCCCGGTCGCAGTCCGCTTCGTCACGAAAGACGCAGAACGAAAAATCCTCATCAATCCCGAACTCGGGCTTGGCGAAGCCTACATGGATGGCGAGTTCGTGGTCGAACACGGCACCATAGCTGATGCCCTCGCGATCCTGCTGGATCAACCCGACCTATTGCCGCAATGGGCCAAACCGTGGTGGCACCTACGCTATCTGACACGCCACCTCAAGCAGTTCAATCCGCGCTCGCGCTCGCGCAGTAACGTGGCGCACCACTACGATCTCGACGCCCGGCTCTATTCGCTCTTTCTTGATGCCGACAAGCAATATAGCTGCGCCTATTTCGAGACGCCGGAGACCACGCTCGATGACGCGCAGCTCGCCAAGAAGCGGCACATCGCCGCGAAGCTGCTCGTCGGGGCCGGCCAGCGTGTGCTCGACATCGGCTCGGGCTGGGGCGGGCTCGGGCTCTATCTTGCCGAGATCGCGGGCGCCGACGTCACCGGCATCACTCTGTCAACCGAGCAATTGCGGATCGCCAATGCACGCGGCGCCGAAAAGGGCCTGACGGGCTCGGCCAAATTCCTGCTGCAGGACTACCGCGACATCGAAGGCCCATTCGACCGCATCGTCTCGGTCGGCATGTTCGAGCATGTCGGCGCCCGCTTCTACGACACCTACTTCCAGCGCTGCGCCGAGCTCCTGAGCGAGGACGGCGTCATGCTGCTGCATTCGATCGGCCGTTCGCAGGGACCGGACTCGACCAATCCCTGGATCGCCAAATACATCTTCCCCGGGGGCTACATCCCCGCTCTGTCCGAGGTGCTGCCGTCGATCGAGCGGGCGGGTCTATTGGTCTGCGATATCGAGATCCTGCGCCTGCACTACGCCGAGACGCTCAAAGCCTGGCGAGAGCGCTTCATGGCGCGGCGCGAGGAGGCCGTGCAGCTCTACGATGAGCGCTTCGCGCTGATGTGGGAGTTCTACCTGGCGGCCTGCGAAATGACCTTCCGCAAGCAGGCGATGATGAACTTCCAGATCCAGCTCACCCGGCGCCAGGGCATCGTGCCGATGACGCGCGACTACATCGCGCGCGAAGAGGCCCGGCTGCGGGCCATCGAGGGCGGCGCCAAGCCCAGGCTCAAGCTGGCAGGTGAATAGGCCCTAATGATGCAGGCCGGAAATCTGGGAAAGCCGCAAGGAGGCGCTTAGCGCCAGTTGCGTCCGCAATTCCAAAAGCACTTCAGGTGCAACCGGCTGACGCCGCACTTCAGGCCGCTCGGCGTGCTCCATGGCCGCGATCAGTCCAGCTAGCCAAAGCCGGCTGCCTGCCTCGCTTCGCCACATCTGCTGCTGCCGTTCTGGCCGCATCGCTTGCGTCTCCCTGCTGGCGGGTCGGGGACAACCCCCTGCCCGCCGGCCTGTTCCGGCTCTACCCGAAAGAATCCGGGAAGATGTGATCTGCTTCACACAAAGCTGGTCGGACTTGGCTTAGATCGTCGCCATGCGCAAAGAGACCCAAACCGCATTCGACGTGCAGAACGACCTCCGCACCGATTACGCCCTGATCGTCACTGGCGTCGGGGCGGCCTTGGCTGCGCTGGTCTACCTCCTGCTGGTCTGAATCCCAGCCGAAAGCTCCCAGCGTGCGTCAATTCGCGCGCTCTTCGATGGGTCTGCGCGCCAATCCATAAGGTTCACGGCTTCAGGCTTTTTCCACCGCGCGGGTGCGTCCGCTCCCAAGCCGCACCCGGTTCCGCGAAAATCCGTCAAGCGCGGGCGTGCTGCGGCGGCCAATCATCCACCATTTTCACTGAACGGTTGATAGCGGTCAGCTTTTGCTTCCGCTTTCGCCTGCAGCGGCGCTTTATCCCCGCCCCGCATCCGCCCAAGAAAATTGCTAAGCACGTCCGACCATGGCCCTGACTGATTCGAACGTTCTCAAACTCGCGCCCGACGCCGGAACGCCCGCCTATCGGAGCGCGCCGCACAATATCGAGGCGGAACAGAGCCTCCTGGGCGCGATCCTAGTCAACAACGACGCCTTCTATCGCGTCTCCGACTTCCTGGAGGCGAAGCATTTCTTCGAGCCGCTACACCAGACCATTTTCGAGACCGCCGGCACCCTGATCCGGATGGGCAAGATCGCGACGCCCGTCACGCTGAAGACGTTCCTTCCCGCCGATACCGATGTCGGCGGCATGACCATCGGACAATATCTGGCGCGGCTCGCCGCCGAAGCGACCACCATCATCAACGCCCAGGATTACGGCCGCACCGTCTACGACCTGTCGCTCAGGCGCGACCTGATCGGCATCGGCGAGGACATGGTCAATGTCGCATACGACGCGCCCGTCGATTTCCAGCCGCGGGCGCAGATTGAGGACGCCGAACGCAAGCTCTACGAACTTGCCGAGTCTGGCCGTTATGACGGCGGTTTCCAGAAATTCTCGCAGGCGCTGACGGTCGCCGTCGATCTTGCGGCGAAGGCGTTCCAGCGCGACGGAAAGCTGTCGGGCATCTCGACGGGCCTGCGCGATCTCGACACCAAGATGGGCGGCTTGCAGCATTCCGACCTCATCATCGTGGCGGGACGTCCCGGTATGGGCAAGACCTCGCTGGCGACCAACATCGCCTACAACGTCGCGCGAGCCTATGTTCCGGAACTCCAGGCGGACGGCACCATGAAGGCCGCCAATGGCGGCGTGATCGGCTTTTTCTCCTGCGAAATGTCGGCCGACCAGCTCGCCACGCGTATCGTGGCCGAGCGCACCGGCATCCCCTCCTCGCACATCCGTCGCGGCGGCATCACGGAAGCCGATTTCGAGAAGATCCGCCAGGTCTCGATCGAGCTGCAATCGCTGCCGTTCTATGTCGACGCCACCGGCGGCCTGTCGATCGCGCAGCTAATGGCGCGCGCCCGCCGACTCAAGCGCCAGAAGGGCCTCGATCTCCTGGTGATCGACTACATCCAGCTGTTGTCCGGCTCGGGCAAGCGCGCCAGCGACAGCCGCGTGCAGGAAATCACGGAGATCACGACCAGCCTGAAGGCGCTGGCGAAGGAGCTCAACGTCCCCGTGATCGCGCTGTCTCAGCTTTCGCGTCAGGTGGAGTCGCGTGACGACAAGCGGCCGCAGCTCTCGGACCTGCGCGAATCCGGCTCGATCGAGCAGGACGCCGACGTCGTGCTGTTCGTGTTCCGCGAGGAATATTACCTCGCCATGAAGGAGCCGCGTCCCGGCACTGAGGAGCACGCCAAATGGCAGGCCGACATGGAACGCACGGTCGGCCGGGCCGAAGTCATCATCGGCAAGCAGCGCCATGGCCCGACCGGCACGGTCGAGCTGCACTTCGACGCCTCCGTCACCCGCTTCGGCGACCTCGCCCATGACGGCCAATTGCCGGATCGCAGCGACTATTAGAAACTGTTCCCCGGGTTGAACCCTTCGGGCCTCTTGCGTAAAACGGCGCCATGACAATGGCGTCCGACCCGAAAACGATCCCGCAATCCGGTCTTCTCTCCGCGGAGGCCAGTCAGGCTGCCGCGCTCGCCGCCTATGGCGGCGTACTCACCGTCGATCTCGACGCCATCATCGCCAATTGGCGCAAACTCGAGAAGACGGCGGTACCGGCCGAGTGCTCGGCGGTTATCAAGGCCGACGCCTATGGCTGCGGCGCCGCCGAAGTCGCGCGTGCCCTGAGCAAGGCCGGCTGCAAGACCTTCTTCGTCGCCACCATAGAGGAAGCGCGCAAGGTGCGCGCGGCCGTGCCGGAGCCCACGATCTACGTGCTCAGCGGCTATTTCCAGAACACCGGCGAGCACTATGCGAAGATCAACTGCCGGCCGGTGATCGGCGACCTCAACGAGCTCGCCGAATGGGACGTGTTCTGCCGCCGCACCGGCTGGACCGGAGGCGCCGCTGTTCACATCGACACCGGCATGAACCGGCTCGGCCTGACGCTTGCGGAAGCGCAGGCCATCATCCCCCGCATCAATGCCGGCGATCACGGCATCACGCTGGTGATGAGCCATCTGGTCTCGGCCGAGCAGCTCAACAGCCCGGTGAATGCAAGACAACTCGCAGCCTTCCGCGGCATCGCCAGCGAGTTCTCGGGCGTGCCGGCGGCGCTCGCCAATTCCTCCGGCATCTTCCTGGGCGCGCCCTTCCAGTTCGACATGGTGCGGCCTGGGGCCGCACTCTACGGCGTCAATCCGACGCCGGAGGCCGATAATCCGATGCAGCAAGTCGTGGATCTCAAGGCGCGCATCGTGCAGATCCGCACCATCGAGCGCGGCGAGACCGTCGGCTATGGCGGCACCTGGACCGCACGGCGGCCGACCAAGCTCGCGATCATCGCGGTCGGCTATGCCGACGGCTATTTCCGCGCCGCCAGCTCCAATGACGGCACCCGCGGCGCCGAAGTCATCGTGGCCGGAAAACGCTGCCCGGTCGCGGGCCGCATCTCGATGGACCTGATCGCAATCGATATCACCGACCTGCCGCCGAATGCGGCGCGGCGCGGCCACATGGTGACGCTGCTCGGCGAGGGCATTACCGTCGACGAGCTCGCGCATCATTTCGGCACGATCGGCTATGAGGTGCTGACCAGCCTCGGCCGCCGCTATGCCCGCCTCTACAAGGGCGGCAATATCGTGGAGCCGGTGACAAAGCCAGCTGCCGCACAGGCTGTTGAGCAGCCGCCCTCCCCGCCGTCGGTCGAGCAGCCGGCAAGCCCGCCGCCGCTGCGGAGCTGAACTGCTCCTCGCTTACTTCTTTTTCCGGTTGTCCAGCGCCGCCTTGCAGGTCGCGCTGAGCTGATCGCGCTTGCCGTTGAGACAGGCGACGATGCCGCCGCCGGGCGCGATGCCGGCGCAGAATTTGTCATAGTCCGCCTTGCACGCACCGCGCGGATCGGACGATTGTGCCGATGCGCCTCCGCAGAACGCGATGACGAGTGCGATGGCAACAAAGCTCAACTTGGACATTGTGTCTCCGGGATCGGAAGGCAGAAGCGTCAGCCCTACATGAAGATTGCGACATTCAACATCAACAACATCAATCGCCGCCTGCCCAATCTCTTGGCATGGCTGCGGATCGCGAAGCCCGATGTCGTCGCGCTTCAGGAGTTGAAGGCAAGTGATGGCGAATTTCCGGCGGCGGCCATCGAAAAAGCCGGCTATGGCGCAGTCTGGCGTGGACAAAAGACCTGGAATGGCGTCGCCATCCTCGCCCGCAACGCCGAGCCCGTGCTCACCCGCGATCGCTTGCCGGGGACGACCGACGATCTCGAAGCCCGCTACATCGAAGCGGCCGTGGGCGGCGTCATCGTCACCAGCATCTATCTGCCGAACGGCAACCCGCAGCCGGGGCCGAAATTCGACTACAAGCTGGCCTGGTTCGCACGGCTGAGGCGCCACGCCAAGAGCTTCGTCAAGCAGGATCTGCCGGTGGTGCTCGCCGGCGACTACAACGTCGCGCCGACGGCGATCGACATCTATCCGACGCGCTCATGGGACAAGGATGCGCTGATCCAGCCGAAGAGCCGGGCGGCGTTTGCCTCACTGGTCGAACAAGGCTGGTGCGACGCGATCCGCGAACTGCATCCCGAAGAGCGCATCTACACGTTCTGGGACTACAAGCGAAACCGCTGGCCGCGCGATGCGGGCCTGCGGCTTGATCATCTATTGCTCAGCCCTGCCCTCGCCCCGCGCCTGGTCAAAGCCGGCGTCGACAAGAAGATCCGCGGCGAGGATGGCGCGAGCGATCACGCGCCGGCGTGGATCGTGTTGCGGTGACTCCTCACCACAGATTCCTGCCGTCGATCACGTTCACCGGTACCGCGTCCAAATCGAAATCGTCGAACAGGCGCGCATTCACGGCGACCTTGGGATTGTCGAAATCGGGCTTGCCCGTCGACCAGTCCGGCGATTCCGAATAGGTGCCGCAGCCGCAATTCGCACAGAAGTGATGCTTGACGGAGCGGCTGCCCCAAAGATAGGTCGCGACGTTGTCGGGGGGCGACAGCAGGCGGAACTGCGCCGGCGTGTAATAGGCCCATAGCGCGCCGCGCTTGGTGCAGAGCGTGCAGGTGCAGCGCGTCACGCTCGACGGCGCCTCCGTCACCTCGAACACCGTCTCACCGCAATGACAGCTTGCCTCGATCGGCATGATCCTCTCTCCGTTTAGTCAGGACATGGTCGTAGCCGGCCGCTGCTGCCAACATGCTGTCAGCAGCCTCGCCATTGGGTTTCAAAACCCACGCGGATGGCGGTCATCCGGTCGCTCCAACAGAACATGGAAAACAACCCCATGCACAGTAGCCCACCCCTATCCGCTCAATGGGTTACGCGTATTCCGATTCCATTTGACTCGTCGGCCTCCAAGCCGGCCGTCTGGAAGCAGTTCGCGCATTTTCCGACCCATTCAATGTTGAGCCTCTTGACCTCAGCGGTGCTGGTTATCATACTGGTCTGACCAGGATCAGACCAAGAGACGTGGGATGGAGCTCAAGCGGGCGGTCGAAGGCGAAAAAGGGTTCGAGAAGGTGTTCGCCTTCTTGCGCGAGCGCCTGCTGGCGGGCTCGCTCAAGCCCGGCGACCGGCTGATTTCCGAACGCGAGCTGGCGACCCTGCTCGGCGTCAGCCGGCCGATTGTCCGCGAAGCGCTGCGGGCCCTGACCGTCCTCGGCATCGTCGAGATCCGCCACCGCATCGGCACCGTGGTGACGCGGCCGGACGTCTCCGTGCTGAATGACTTCTTCACCTTCGCGCTGGCCCAACAGGCGGACATGCTCGATGACGTCATGCAGGCCCGCGTGGCGATTGAATGCCAGGCGATCAGGCTGGCCTGCGAACGCGCCAACATAGCCGATTTCGAACGTCTCCAACGCGCGCTGGCAAAAATCGGGGAAACGATCGACGAGGCGGATGCCGGCGGCATGGCCGACTTCGACTTCCATCGCGCTATCGTCGTCGCCTCGCATTCGGAGACGTTGACGGTTCTACACAGTTCGATGGGAGGCCTGTTGACGCATTCGCATCGCAGCCGCCGCGAGCTGGTCCAGGCTTTCCCGTCGATGAAGACGTATCTGATCGATGATCACCGGCGCATCTTCGAAGCGGTCATTGCACGTGATCCGGAGCGCGCAGATGCGACGCTGCGCAAGCATTTTGCCATCGGCGACGAATACCGGCGGCGCGCCGTTGCCGGCGACATCGACAAGACCAGCGCCTCAGGTTGATCGCGGCAGGCCAATCAAGCAAGAAACCAATCAAGCAAGAAACGGACTGACACCATGGGACGGAACGACAAGGGCAATGTCGGCTTCATAGGCATCGGCACGATGGGACGCGAGATGGTGCCCAACCTTCTGGCGGCCGGACACGCGGTTCGCGTCTTCGATCTGAACGAAGTCGCGCTGGCGGAAAGCGTCAAGGAAGGTGCGACCCGCACCAACAGCCCCGCCGACGCCGCGCAAGGCGCCGAGATCGTCATCACCATGCTGCCCGACACGCCCCATGTCGAGGCGACCATTTACGGCGACCATGGGCTCCTGAAGTCCCCTCCTCCCGGCAAGCTGATCGTCGACATGAGCACGATCTCGCCGGTCGCCGTCCGTCGTATCCATGCCGAGCTGCAAAAAGCCGGTGTCGGCTTCATCGACGCGCCGGTCTCGGGCGGGCCTGTGGGCGCCAAGAACGCTGCGCTGTCGATCATGGCCGGTGGCGATGCCGAAGCCTTTGCCAAAGCCGAGCCGTTCTTCCGTGCGATGGGCACGACCATCACGCATGTCGGAGCCTCCGGCGCTGGCCAGACCGTCAAACTCTGCAACCAGCTGATCTGCGGCATCAACATCCAGGCCATTTGCGAGGCGCTTGCGCTCGGGCGCGCCTCGGGGGTCGATCTCAACCTGCTGCGTCGGGTGCTGCTCGGCGGCTCGGCTGCCTCGTGGATGCTCGACAAGCTCGGCCCGTCCATGATCGAGGGCGACGTCGGCGCCGGCTTCCGCATCGACCTGATGCTGAAAGATCTGCGCCTGGTGCAGGAGCACGCGCAGGCGCTGAACGTGCCGCTGCCCGGCACTGCGCTCGTCACCAGTCAATATGTCGATGCGCGCGCGCATGGCGAAGGCAGCAACGGCAACCAGGCGCTGTTCCGCGTCTATGACCGCATGACCAACCAGGTGACGGGCTGAACCCGATACGATGACCCTCCAACTCGACTTTCCCGCAGTGCTGGAGCGCTGGCCAAGTTTTCTGGCCGGTGCCGCGCTCACGTTGGAGTTGGCATTCTTCGCGACCGTGCTCGGCGCCCTGCTCGGAACGCTTGCGGCGGTCGGGCGCGGCACGCATAACGCGCTGATCGCGGGCGCCTGCAAGGTCTATGTCGAGACCATCCGCAACACCCCACTGCTCGTGCAGATCTTCCTGGTTTATTTCGGCCTCGCCAGCCTTGGCCTAAAGTACTCCGCCTTCACCGTGGCGGTGGCCGCGCTGACCATCAATGTCGGCGCCTATACCGCCGAGATCATGCGGGCCGGCTTCGAGGCGATCCCGCGCGGACAGATCGAGGCCGCCGAAGGGCTGGCACTGTCGCGTCTCCAGATCTACTGGCACATCATCCTGCTGCCGGCGATCGAGAAGGTTTATCCGGCGCTGACCAGCCAATTCGTGCTGCTGATGCTGGCCTCCTCGGTCTGCTCGCAGATCTCGGCCGAGGAGCTCACCGCGGTCGCGAACTACATCCAGTCGGACACGTATCGCGCCTTCGAGACCTACATCATCGTGGCCGTTCTCTACGTCATCCTGTCGTTGGTGATGCGCGCGGGCTTCTGGGGCCTCGGCCTCGTGCTGTTTCCGCGCCGACGCCGGCTCGGCACGCCGTTGTGAGATGACCATGGGCGGACATCTCAACATCAATCATCTGATGTTCCTCGGCCAGGGCGCGCTGTGGACGATCGGATTGTCCATGATCGCGCTGATCGGCGGCGGCATCGTCGGCTTCGTGATTGCGCTGGCGCGTATCTCGCCGCTCAAATCGGTGCGGATCGCCAGTGCCGTCTATGTCCAGCTCGTCCAGGGCACGCCGCTGCTCGTCATTCTGTTCCTCGGCTATTTCGGCTTGGCCGCCATCGGCCTGAAGGTCTCGCCGCTCGCGGCGGCCGGCGCCTCGCTGACGCTCTATGTTGCCGCCTATCTCGGCGAGATCTGGCGCGGCTGCATCGAGTCCGTGCCGAAGCCGCAATGGGAGGCTGCCGAAGGCCTGGCGCTGAGCCGGACCCAGCGCATGATGAAGGTGATCCTGCCGCAGGCGATCCGCATCGCGACGCCTCCGACCGTCGGCTTCATGGTGCAGATCATCAAGAACACCTCGCTCGCCTCCGTCGTTGGCTTCGTCGAGCTGATGCGCTCGGGCCAGATCGTCAACAACTCGCTGTTCGAGCCGTTCGCCATCTACGCCATCATCGCCGCCACCTACTTCGCCATGTGCTATCCCCTGTCGCTGTTCAGCCAGAGGCTGGAACGGCGGATGGGGTATGGCAGGTCCAACCTCGCGCCGGCCTGACATGCAACAAAACGCCCTCTCCTCCGAGCCCATCGTGTCACTTCGCGACGTGCAGAAAAGCTTTGGCCCGCTGCGGGTGCTCGACGGCGTCTCCTTTGCCGTCGAACGCGGCGAGGTGCTGGCGCTGATCGGACGCTCCGGCTCCGGCAAGAGCACGGCGCTGCGCTGCATCGACCGCTTCGAGAAGGTCGACGGCGGCGAGATCGTCGTCTGCGGACACCGGGTCGACCGACCGGACGTCGATCTGCGTGCGCTGCGCCAGGACGTCGGCATCGTGTTCCAGAGCTACAATCTGTTTCCGCACCTCACGATCGAGCAGAACATCACGCTCGCGCCGTGTGCCGTGAAGGGCCTGACCGCTTCGCAAGCCAAGGACCTCGCGCGAAAAGTGCTCGCACAGGTCGGGCTCGAGGAGAAACTGCATGCCTATCCCGAACAGCTCTCGGGCGGCCAGCAGCAGCGCGCCGCGATCGCCCGCTCGCTTGCCATGCAGCCGAAGGTGATGCTGTTCGACGAGGTCACTTCCGCGCTCGATCCGGAGCTCACCGGCGAAGTGCTGAAGGTGATCGAGCAACTCGCGGCTGATGGCATGACCATGGTGATGGTCACCCACGAGATGGGCTTTGCCAAAGGCATCGCCGACCGAATCGTCTTCATGCATCGCGGCAAGGTCCACGAGACTGGGCCCGCCTCGATCCTGACGTCGCCGGTAACGCCCGAGCTCATGCAATTCGTGGGCACGGGAAACCTGAAATCATAATAGGAGAGGAGAACCAAGGATGACAAACAAGACATTGCTGGGGGCGGCCGCGCTGTGCTGCCTCGTCATGATATCAGCCACGCCGGCATCTGCCGATCTGCTCGACGACATCACGAAGGCGAAGAAAATCCGCATCTCGACGGACCTTGCCATTCCGCCCTCGGGCATGATGGATTCCACGATGAAGCCGACCGGCTCCGACGTCGAAGTCGCCCAGCTGCTCGCCAAGGATTGGGGGCTCGAGCTGGAATTCATCCAGACCACCGGCGCGACCCGGATCCCCAACGTCCTGACCGGCAAGGCGGACATCATCATCTCGACCCTGTCGGTGACGCCGGACCGCGCCAAAGTGATCGACTTCACCAAGCGCTATGCGACGCTGCAATCCGATGTCGGCTGCCTGAAATCGTCGGCCGTCAAGGACTGGCCCGACCTGAAGGACAAGCCGATCGGCGTCTCGCGCGGCACCACGCAGGACACGACGCTGTCCAACATGAAGGACAAGGACCTCAAGATCGCCCGCTACGACGATGATGCCACGATGGTGACGGCGGCCGTCTCCGGCCAGGTCGACTGCGTCGCCTCGTCCGCGACGATCATCAACCAGATTGGGGTGAAGAACCCCTCGCGGGTGTTCGAGTCCAGGATTCCGCTGGCGACCTTCGACCTCGCCATCGGCCTGAAGAAGGGCGAGCAGCGCCTGATGGACAAGCTCAACGCCTGGATCACCGAGAACGTCAAGAACGGCAAGCTCAACGCGATCTACAAGAAATTCCACGGCGTCGAACTGCCGCCCGACATGCGCAGCTGAATCAAACGGACAATCGTGACAGCCGCATACGGCTGTCACGATCAATGCAAGCTCAAGAAGGATATTACATGCGTCTCGTCATCGGATCCGACCACGCCGGCTGGCCGCTCAAGCAGACCGTCATCGATCACATCCGCAAGCTCGGCCACGACGTTATCGACGTCGGCTCCTATGACGACAAGCCGGTGGACTTCCCCGACATCGCGCGCGCGGTGGCGCAGAAGGTGACGTCGGGCGAAGCCGCACGCGGCATCATGGTGTGCGGCACCGGCGTCGGCGCCTCGATCGCGGCCAACAAAATGAAGGGCATCCGCGCCGCGGTCTGCCATGACGTCCATTCCGCCCATCAGAGCGTCGAGCACGACGACGTCAACGTCATGTGCATCGGCGCGCAGATCGTCGGCGCCTGGCTCGCTGTGGATCTCGTGTCCTCCTACCTCTCGGCCGAATTCTCGACCGACGAGGATTTCCGCCGCCGCGTGGAGAAGCTGCGCGTCATGGACGAGCAAGGCTGACCGCCTCTCCATGACCCTGGTGTTCGGCTCGCCGGCCGATACGATGGGGCCGGCGATACCTTTGTCGGCGCATTCGCAGCCATGCTCAGGGAAAGCGTGTCGCTGCAGCGCGCTCGTGGTAAGCTGCAAAGCCGCGGCATTGAAATGTCTCAAAGCCGGCCAGACCGGCATGCCGATGCGTCGCGCGATCGGTTCCCTCGCCTCACGGATCGCCCATATCGCTGGGCGCGGCTAAACTCTCCCGATTCGGGGAGCCCATTTTGGCCTTTCTCTTCGTGCTCAGCGTCGGCCTCATCGCCGGCACCATCTCCGGCATCGTCGGCACCGGCTCGTCGATCATGCTGATGCCGGTGCTGGTCTATGCCTATGGGCCGAAGGAAGCCGTGCCGATCATGGCGGTGGCCTCCGTAATGGCGAACTTTTCGCGGATTTTGGCGTGGTGGCGCGAGGTCGACTGGCGGGCTTGCGCGGCCTATTCGGTGACGGGCATTCCGGCCGCAGCGCTCGGCGCACGGACGCTGCTGGC
The DNA here is from genome assembly GCF_023073835.1 of Bradyrhizobium sp. 153. Taxonomy (NCBI): domain Bacteria; kingdom Pseudomonadati; phylum Pseudomonadota; class Alphaproteobacteria; order Hyphomicrobiales; family Nitrobacteraceae; genus Bradyrhizobium; species Bradyrhizobium sp. 153. The sequence goes on from NZ_JADPKH010000027.1 coordinate 119,834, forward strand.
GCTGCCCGCGCACGCGGTCGATCTCACCATCGGCATCTTCCTGATCGCGATGGTTCCGGTGCGACACTGGTTGGCGCGGCACGACCTGAAGGCCAATCTCTGGCATCTCGCGATCGGCGGCGCCGTCATCGGCTATCTCACCGGCATCGTGGTCTCGACTGGCCCGCTCAGCGTGCCCTTGTTTCTGTTTTACGGGCTCAGCAAGGGCGCCTTCCTCGCGACTGAAGCTGCCTCCTCGCTTGGCCTCTACTTCGCGAAATCCGTGACCTTCGAGCGCTTCGGCGCCCTGACCGGCGAGGTCTTCGTCAAGGGCCTGATCGCGGGCGCCTCGCTGATGTCGGGCGCCTTCGTCGCAAAGCGTTTCGTGCTGCACCTGAAGCCGGAGATGTTTCGCCTGCTGATGGACGGCATCATGCTGGCGGCGGGCTTGACGATGCTGTTCAACGCGTTCTGACTGCGCTCCCTTCGAGACATATCGCCGAGAAGGACCAATGCATGCACACAGTGCCCCTGATTGTCGCTGCCGCCGGCATCGTCCTTTCCGCACCACAGCCGACTTTCGCCGCGCAGCCGTTCGACGGTTTATGGGCTCTAACCAAGCAGGATTGCCGCGACAAGAACGCCCCGGACAGCAAGACGATGATCGATCTCGACAACGCCATCAAGGGCAAGCCGGCCCCGCTGATCGATCGGTAAGAAAACCACTGCCGCGTCGACCGCACAGTGCCGGCCGGCGACGGCCTTGTGCTGTCCGCCACCTGCTTCGAATTCTCGGACGACTTCACCAAGGGCGTGAACGGCAGCAAGGTCACGATCAAGTTGGCCCCGGGCGCAAACGGCGCGATCAAGATCGACGGGAGGCCATACGTGCTGTGCAAGCGCAAGGACGAGTTGCCAAAAGTGCGATAGCGGGAGACGGTTCGCACCTTCGGGTCTGATCGTGCTAAGCACGCCGCACCCAAAGTAGCGACTCATTTCGTTCCATGGCCAAGAGCACCCTCTCCTTCGTCTGCCGGAACTGCGGCGCGGCCTATAATCGCTGGCAGGGCAAGTGCGAGTCCTGCGGCGAGTGGAACACGCTGGCCGAGGAGGACACCAGCGGCAGCGTGCCGGTGTCGATCCGTTCCAAACGCAAGGGACGGACGTTTGCGCTGGAGAGCCTTGCCGGAAGAAGCCCGGATGCGCCGCGTTTGTCGTCAGGGATGACCGAGCTCGACCGCGTCACCGGCGGCGGGTTCGTCCGCGGCTCGGTGCTGCTGGTCGGCGGCGATCCCGGCATCGGCAAATCCACCCTGCTGACGCAGGCGACCAGCCTGCTGGCGCGCGCCGGCCACCGCGTCGTCTACATCTCCGGTGAAGAGGCGGTCGCGCAGGTGCGCCTGCGCGCAGAGCGGCTTGGGCTGTCGGATGCGCCCGTGCAGCTCGCCGCCGAGACTTCGGTGGAGGACATCGTGTCGACGCTGTCGGAGGGCGCGGTCCCTCGGCTGATCGTGATCGACTCGATCCAGACGATGTGGACCGATACGGTGGAATCCGCGCCCGGCACCGTGACCCAGGTCCGTGCCTCGGCGCAGGCGCTGATCCGCTTTGCCAAGAAGACCGGTGCTGCCATCATCCTGGTCGGCCATGTCACCAAGGACGGCCAGATCGCCGGCCCCCGCGTGGTCGAGCACATGGTCGATGCCGTGATGTCGTTCGAGGGCGAAGGCTCGCAGCAATTCCGCATCCTCCGTGCCGTGAAGAACCGGTTCGGGCCGACCGACGAGATCGGCGTGTTCGAGATGACGGGCCTCGGCCTGCGCGAGGTCACCAACCCCTCCGAGCTGTTCCTGTCCGAGCGCGATCTCGGCACGCCCGGCACCGCCGTGTTCGCAGGAATCGAGGGCACAAGGCCCGTCCTGGTCGAATTGCAGGCACTCGTGGCCCCGACCTCGCTCGGCACCCCGCGCCGGGCCGTGGTCGGCTGGGACCCGAGCCGGCTCTCGATGGTGCTGGCGGTGCTCGAAGCCCATTGCGGGGTCAAGCTGTCCGGCCACGACGTCTATCTCAACGTCGCCGGCGGCCTGCGCATCAACGAGCCGGCGGCGGATCTGGCCGCTGCGGCGGCACTGGTGTCGTCGCTGGTTAATGCGCAGTTACCGACCGATGCCGTCTATTTCGGTGAGATCTCGCTGTCCGGCGTGGTTCGCCCCGTCGCGCAGACCCCAGCCCGGCTGAAGGAAGCGGCAAAACTCGGCTTCCAGCGCGCCGTGCTGCCCGAATCGGCCCGGGGTGAGACCAGCGCCGATGCCGGGTTGTCGCTGAACGCGGTCAACAGCCTGACGACATTGGTGGCCGAAATCGCCGCCCGCGGCTCGCGCCGGGGCGAATCGAACGGGCCGGCAGAGAAAAATGCCACACCGGCAAGATTCCGCCGTGGAGATGGTTAGCCAGAGGTGACGTCGGAGGCCCCCGCCGCTATACAGCCGTCACAAAAGCAGCATGGGATTGCGTGGTTGCGGCCTTGCCGGGAACGCCGTCTGCCCGTCTTTTAGGGCAGCGGCCAAACACCGATTCGCTAGAGCACCTTTGAGAGTACGAGCGGACCAGACCAGCCGATGCCAGTAACACTCCTCGACCTGATCCTGCTCGGTGTGATGCTGATTTCGGGCCTGCTCGCCATGGTCCGCGGCTTCATGCGCGAAATCCTGTCGATCGCAGCCTGGGGCGCTGCCGCGATCGTCACGCTGTACTCCTTCTCGAAGCTGCTGCCGACCGCCAAGACCTATTTCAACAACGACACTGTGGCGAGCGTGGTCGTGGTCGCCGGCGTATTCGTGGGCACCCTGGTCGTGGTCTCCGTGATCACGGTCCGAATCTCGGACATGATCCTGGATTCGCGCATCGGCGCGCTGGACCGCACGCTCGGCTTCCTGTTTGGCCTGGCTCGCGGGCTTTTGATCGTCGTGGTCGCCTTCCTGTTCTTCACCTGGCTGGTTCCAGACAAGCAGCGTCCGGACTGGGTTACAGGGGCGAAATCCCGCGTGGTGCTCCAGGGAACCGGGGATTGGCTGATGGCCCTCTTGCCCGACGACCCCGAGAACACCATCTTGAAGAGATTCAAGAAAAACAAACCAGATGATGATCAAGCTGAATCCGAGCAGCAGCCTTCGGGCAGTGGCGACGGATACAGTAAACCGGCTCGTGACAGCCTGAAAAAGCTGATCGAGAAACCTGCGGCGCGTTGATTGGCCCTAAAGAAAGGCGCGGACGAGATGCGACACCCTGACCAGGACGCCCAGCTTGATCTCGATCCAAGGGCCGGTTTGGGCCCGGCCGCTCTGGAGGTCCAGGACGATCTGGAGGGGGATACGCTGCGAGAGGAATGCGGCGTGTTCGGCATCTACGGCCACCCCGATGCCGCCGCCATCACCGCGCTCGGTCTTCACGCTCTTCAGCACCGCGGCCAGGAAGCCGCCGGCATCGTCTCCTACGACGGCAGCCGCTTTCACTCGGAACGCCGCCTCGGCCTCGTCGGCGACACCTTCTCCCGCCGCGAGGTGATCGACCGCCTGCCCGGCAATGTCGCGGTCGGCCATGTCCGTTACTCCACCACCGGCGCCACCATCCTGCGCAACGTGCAGCCGCTGTTCGCCGAGCTCAACGCCGGCGGTCTTGCCGTCGCGCATAACGGCAACCTCACCAACGGCCTGACACTGCGCCGCGAGCTCGTGAAGAACGGCGCGATGATGCAGTCGACCACCGACACCGAGGTGATCCTGCATTTGGTTGCGCGCTCCAAGCGCAGCCGTTTCATCGAGCGCTATGTCGACGCGCTGCGCGAGATCGAAGGTGCCTATGCGCTGGTCTCGCTGACCAACAAGAAGCTGGTCGGCGCGCGCGATCCGCGCGGCATTCGTCCGCTCGTGCTCGGCGAGCTCGACGGCTGTCCGATCCTGACCTCGGAGACCTGCGCCCTCGACATCATCGGCGCGCGCTTCGTGCGCGACATCGAGCCCGGCGAAGTCATCGTGTTCGACGAGAACGGCCAGGACATCCACAAGCCGTTCCCGCCGATGGCGCCCCGCCCCTGCATCTTCGAATATATCTACTTCTCCCGTCCGGATTCCATCGTCCACGGCCGTTCGGTCTACGAGGTGCGCAAGAACTTCGGCGCGCAGCTCGCGCGCGAGAGCCACGTGCCGGTCGACGTCGTGGTGCCGGTGCCGGATTCCGGCGTGCCCGCGGCGGTCGGCTACAGCCAGTTCTCCGGCGTGCCGTTCGAGCTCGGCATCATCCGCAACCATTATGTCGGCCGTACCTTCATCCAGCCGACGCAGGCGATCCGCGAATCCGGCGTGCGCATGAAGCACTCGGCCAACCGCGCTGCGATCGAAGGCAAGCGCATCATCCTGATCGACGACTCCCTGGTGCGCGGCACCACCTCGAAGAAGATCGTGCGCATGATGCGCGATGCGGGTGCGACCGAAGTGCACTTCCGCCTCGCTTCGCCGCCGATCCTCTATCCCGATTATTACGGCATCGACCTGCCCGACCGCGGCGGCCTGCTCGCGGCGACGCATTCGCTGGAGGAGATGCGCGAGATCATCGGCGCCGACTCGCTCGCCTTCCTGTCGATCGATGGCATGTACCGCGCCATGGGCGAACCGGGCCGCGATCCCGCCAATCCGAAATTCTCGGACCACTGCTTCACCGGTGCGTATCCGACCCATCTCACCGACCAGACCCAGACCGAGCCGCAGCCGCGGCAGCTCTCGCTGCTGGCCGAGGCGAGCTGACCACTGTCATTCCGGGGCGCGCGCAGCGCGAACCCGGAATCTCGAGATCGTGTCGTAAGCTCTGGATTCCGGGGTCGGTCCTGCGGACCGCCCCGGAATGACGAGACCATGGGGGCTTGTCCCGGCCGTCCACGCCTGTAAAACCCCGCCATGACAAAACCCCTCGCCAACCGCATCGCTCTCGTCACCGGCGCCTCGCGCGGCATCGGCTATGCCACGGCCAAGGCCCTCGCTAAAGCCGGCGCGCATATCGTGGCGGTGGCGCGCACGCAGGGCGGGCTGGAGGAGCTCGACGACGAGATCCGGAAAGACGGCGGCAGCGCCACTTTGGTGCCGCTCAACCTCACCGATTCCGACGGCATCGCGCGGCTGGGCGCCGGCCTGCACGAGCGCTACGGCAAGCTCGACATCCTGGTGGGCAATGCCGGCGTGCTTGGCCCGTCCTCGCCGGTCGGCCATATCGAGCTGAAGGCCTTCAACGACGTGATGGCGGTGAACGTCTCCGCGAACTTCCAGCTGATCCGCTGCATGGAGCCGCTGCTGAAGCAGTCCGATGCCGGCCGCGCCGTGTTCATCACCTCGGGTGCCGCCAACAAGGCTACCGCCTATGTCAGCCCCTACGCGGCGTCCAAGGCCGCACTGGAAACGCTGGCCCGCGCCTGGGCGCAGGAGACCGCGAACACGAAACTGCGCGTCAACCTGTTCAACCCCGGCCCGGTCCGCACCCGCATGCGCGCCACCCTGATGCCGGGTGAGGATCCGGCGACGCTCGACACGCCCGAGCAGGTGGCCGAATTCATCGTGCCGATGTGCACGCCCGACTGGACCGAGACCGGCAAGTTCTACGATTACAAGACGCGCAGCCTGATGAGCTTCCGCGCGCCGGCCTGATTGACTCGGATGCCTCCCCGCGATTGACTGCCGCCGCTCAAACGGCAGCAAGCCGCAAAGCCAAAAAAGGGAGGTTGCCATGGCGCCATGGCATGATCGCGCAGGCTCTGCGCGTGCGCTCGCAAATGTCTCTCGAGCTTTCTTCGTTCTGATCGCAGCCAGCGCCTTCGCGCTTCCCGTTGCCGCAACCGCCGGCGAGGTCCCGACCTTCGCGGTCGATGCCTCCTGGCCAAAGCAGTTGCCGAACAACTGGATCCTCGGCCAGGTCGGCGGCATCACCGTCGATTGGCAGGGCCACATCTGGGTAATCCATCGCCCGCGCTCGCTGACCGACGACGAGAAAGGCGCGAGCCTTAATCCGCCGCGCTCGAAATGCTGCGTGTCGGCACCGCCCGTGCTCGAATTCGACAGCGATGGCAATCTGCTGCGGTCCTGGGGCGGTCCGGGCCAGGATTATGAATGGGTCGGCCGCGAGCACGGGATCGAGGTCGACGAGCGCGGCTTCGTCTGGGTCGGCGGCAATGCCGACAACGACAACGCGATCCTGAAGTTCACGCTCGATGGCAAGTTCGTCGCCCAGATCGGCAAATTCGCGCCGAGCCTCGGCAGCAACGACACGACGCAGCTCGGCAAACCCGCTGAGACTGCGATCGACAAAGAGGCAAACGAGATCTACGTCGCCGACGGCTACGGCAACCGCCGCGTCATCGTGTTCGACGCGACGACGCTCGCCTACAAGCGGCACTGGGGCGCCTATGGCAACAAGCCTGATGACGCCAAGCAGGCACCCTACGATCCCAAGGCGCCGGCGGCTCAGCAATTCGGCAACCCGGTCCATTGCGTGAAGCTCGCCAATGACGGACTGGTTTACGTCTGCGATCGCATCAACAACCGTATCCAGGTGTTCCGGAAGGACGGCAGCTTCGTGAAGGAGTTCTTCTACGAGAAGAACACGCTCGGCAACGGCGCCGTCTGGGACGTCGCGATCTGGCCTGATCCGAAGCAGACCTATTTGCTCACTGCCGATGGCGAGAACAACGAGATCAGGGTGATCAAGCGCGAGGACGGCAGCGTGGTCGGCAGCTTCGGGCACAACGGCCGCAACGCCGGCCAATTCCACTGGGTGCACGCCATGGCGATCGACGGCAAGGGTAACGTGTATACCGCCGAGGTTGACACCGGAAAGCGCATCCAGAAGTTCAGGCTGACATCGGACGCGCTCAAATAGCGACTTGACGCATTTTGCCCAAAAGTTAACCGATGGATGACGCTACGACGCAGCGTCATCCGGCTTTAGGCGCATTGCCGCCGGCCATGGGACAGGCTAGAGCCAACAGCCGGAAACAAGGCTCCGCAAGAGAGCCGTCCGCATATTTGACAATGGAGGGAACCTTTCATGACCACGACATTCGCGCGCCGGTCGGCGGCGCTTCTGGCCTGTGCCGCTTTCGGTTTTGCCACATCCGCCTACGCCCAGGACAAGACCGTCAAGATCGGCGTGCTCAACGACATGTCGAGCCTCTATGCCGACATCGGCGGCCCGAACTCCGTGGTCGCAATCAAGATGGCTGTCGAGGATTCCGGCCTGCTCAAGAAGGGCTGGAAAATCGACGTCGTCAGCGGCGACCATCAGAACAAGCCTGACGTCGGGGTCAACATCGCCCGACAATGGATCGATACCGAGAAGGTCGACGCCATCGCCGACACGCCGAATTCCGGTGTGGCGCTCGCGGTCAGCAATGTCGTCAAGGAGAAGAACACGGTGCTGCTCAATTCGGGCGCGGCCACTGCTGACCTGACGGGCAAGGCTTGCACGCCGAACACGATCTCGTTCACTTACGACACCTACATGCTCGCCAACGGCACCGGCAAGGCGCTCACGAAAGCGGGCGGTGATACCTGGTTCTTCCTGACCGCCGATTATGCATTTGGTCATGCGCTCGAGCGCGACACCAGCGCGGTCGTCACCGCCAATGGGGGCAAGGTGCTCGGTGGGGTCAAGCATCCGCTGAACACGGCCGACTTTTCGTCCTTCCTGTTGCAGGCGCAATCCTCCAAGGCCAAGGTGATTGGGCTCGCCAATGCCGGCGGCGACACCACCAACGCGATCAAGCAGGCCGCCGAGTTCGGGATCGTTCAGGGCGGCCAGAAGCTCGCCGCGCTGCTGCTCTTCATCAACGACGTGCACTCGCTCGGTCTGAAGACGGCGCAGGGACTGACCTTCACCGAATCCTTCTATTGGGACCTGAACGATCAGACCCGCGCCTGGTCGAAGCGCTTCTCGGCGCAGGCCAACAAGAACGCGATGCCTTCGATGACCCAGGCCGGCAATTACGCCATGGTGCTGCACTATCTCAAGGCGATGGAAGCGCTTGGCGGCAATCCGCATGACGGCGCCAAGGTCGTCGCCAAGATGAAGGAGCTGCCGACCGACGACCCGCTGTTTGGCAAGGGCCCGCTGCGCGAGGACGGGCGCCGCCTGATCCCCGCCTACCTGTTCGAGGTGAAGAAGCCCGAGGAATCGAAGGGGCCGTGGGACTATTACAAGCAGATCGCCACGATCGCGGCGGAAGACGCGGCCAAGCCGCTCAAGGACAGCGATTGCCCGCTGGTGAAGAAGTAGGCGAGGCAACGCTGCCGTAGGGTGGGCAAAGGCGCGTAAGCGCCGTGCCCACCTTCTCTCCGCGAATTGACGAAGCAGCGGTGGGCACGCTTCCGCCTTGGCTCTTCGAGCTACGGCGGACAAGCCGCTTTGCCACCCTACGAGACTGTCTTCGTCGCACCCAGCGACCGCACCGCGATCGCCACGCAGACCACCATCAGCACCGCCGCAAGCAGGAACGGCGCGCCGGGCAGATGCAGCGGCGCGCTGGCCCCGATGAAATAGGAAAATGTCAACGTGAACAGGAACGGGCCGACGAGCTGCGACACGCTCTGCACGCTCGCGGTCGCGCCCTGCAACTGGCCCTGCTGATCGGGTGCAACCAGCCGCGTCATCAGCGATTGCGAGGCGGCGCCGGAGATCCCCCATAGCGCCAAAACGGGAATGCCGAGCCAGGATAGCGGTCCGGTCGGCGCAGCGCCCAAGACCACAAAGCCGATCGCGCCACAACACAGGCCCAGCAGCAGCGCGTTCCGCTCGCCGAGCGCGCGCACAATCGGGCCGATGGCGAGTCCCTGCACCACCATGGCACAGATGCCGACCATGGCGAGCGTCAGCCCCACGGTCTTGGAATCCCAGCCGTAGCGATATGTCGCATAGAGCACGAAGGTCGAGGGCAACACGACATGCGCGACCTGCGCAATGAAATTGACGACCGACAAGGCGGCAAGCACCGCGTTGGACCGCAGCAGGTGCAGCGCGCCGACCGGATTGGCACTCCTCCAGCGGAACGGCGCACGCCTGTCGGGCGAAAGCGATTCCGGCAGGACGAAAAGCCCGTAGAGCGCATTGGCGAAGCTCAAGGCCGCCGAGGCCCAGAACGGCAGGCGTGGATCGATGTCGCCAAGCAGGCCGCCGAGCGCCGGGCCCAGGATGAAGCCGGCACCGAAGGCCGCGCCGATCCTGCCGAAGACCGCCGCGCGCCGCTCCGGCGGCGTGATGTCCGAGATATAGGCGAAGGCGGTCGAGATGCTCGCCGAGGTGATGCCAGAGATCACGCGGCCGATGAACAGCCAGACCAGCGACGGCGCCAGCGCCATCAGCACGTAGTCGGCCGCAAGCCCGAAATTCGACAGCAGCACCACGGGCCGCCGCCCGAAGCGATCCGACAGCGCGCCGAGCAGTGGCGAGAACACGAACTGCATCAGCGCCCAGCGGTGCCGAACAGGCCGAAGATGCGGGCCGCGTGCGCGGTGTCGTTGTCGACGAAGCTCTCGATCAACTTCGGCAGGATCGGCATGATCACGCCGAGTGCCAGCATGTCGAGCAGGATGGTGACGAAGATGAAGGCGACGGCACCACGCCGGACCGGCGCGGCGCTCTGCGCCATCGCCTCGCCCCTCTCCCCGCTCACGACGGCCGCTTGCGCTTATGCGCGAAGGGATTGGCCTTCTCGCGCAGGGTGATGCGCACCGGAGTACCCGGCAGCTCGAAAGTCTCGCGCATGGAATTGGTGAGGTAGCGCAAGTAGGACTGCGGCACCGCATCGGCACGCGAGCAGAACAGCACGAAGCTCGGCGGGCGCGCTTTCGTCTGGGTGATGTAGTTCAGCTTCAGCCTGCGGCCGGACACCGCGGGCGGCGGATTGGCCTGGATCGCCTGCTCGAACCAGCGATTGAGCGCGGCCGTCGGCACCCGACGGTTCCAGATCGCGTAGGCGTCCTGGATCGCGTGCATCAGGCGGTCGATGCCCTCGCCCATCAGGCCTGATACGGCGACGATTGGCACCCCCTTGAGCTGTGGCAGCCAATGGTCGGCATCACGGCGCAGGCCCGAGATCGCGCCGCCGCCCTTGGTCTCCATCAGGTCCCATTTGTTGACGGCGAGCACGACCGCCCTTCCCTCACGCTCGACCAGATCGGCGATGCGAAGATCCTGCTCCTCGAAGCGGTTCTGCGTGTCCATCATCAGCACGACGACTTCGGCAAAGCGCACCGCGCGCAGCGCGTCGGCCACCGAGAGCTTTTCCAGCTTCTGCTCGATGCGCGAGCGACGGCGCAGGCCTGCGGTGTCGAACACGCGGAAATCGCGGCCCTTCCAGTTGATCTCCACTGCAATAGAATCGCGTGTGGTGCCGGCTTCCGGGCTGGTCAGCAGGCGCTCCTCGCCGAGCAGATGGTTGATCAGCGTCGACTTGCCGGCATTGGGCCGGCCGACGATAGCGACCCGGATCGGGCGCGTCGCTGCCTCTTCTTCGGAAAGCTGTTCGTCGTCCTCGTCTTCGTCGTCGTCAACGGGCGCGGGCATCAGCTTAGCCAAGGCATCGTAAAGCTCGCCCATGCCCTCGCCATGCTCGGCCGAGATCTGGATGGGATCGCCGAGGCCGAGAGCAAAGGCCTCCATTGCCCCTGCATCACCATGCTTGCCTTCGCTCTTGTTGGCGACCAGCAGCACCGGCTTATTGGCCTTGCGGGCGAAATCCGCGAAAGCGCGATCGGTGGGCGTCAGGCCGATGCGGGCATCGATCACGAAGAACAGCGCGTCGGCCTGCGCGATCGCGGTCTCGGTCTGCTCCTGCATGCGCGCCGTCAGCGAGCCCTTGGCGCCCTCGTCGAGACCGGCGGTATCGATGATGGTGAATTCGAGATCGCCGAGTCTCGCCTCGCCCTCGCGGCGGTCGCGGGTGACGCCCGGGAGGTCATCGACGAGCGCCAGCTTCTGTCCGACCAGGCGGTTGAACAGCGTCGATTTGCCGACATTGGGCCGGCCGATGATGGCGATCGTGAAGGGCATCAGTCATTCGTGCGCTGCCGGAGCCGCGTCTGTCAATGCAGTGAAAGTAATTGTTTGAGCATGATCTTTTCGGAAAACCGCTTCACACTTTTCCGGATCATGCTCTAGCGCGAGAAGCTGCCACTCGGCAGCGGCGCCGGGAAAGCGCCCTGCGATTGCTGCTGCGTGGTCTGGGTCGGTTGCGCCTGCTGGACCGGCTGATCCGGCGGCGGCGCGGTGGTGCGCTTGCGGACGATCTTATGCTTGGGCGACGGAGCGGCGGTAGGCGGCGCAGCCTCCGGCTGGGCCTCGCCATCGACCTCGGCGCCAGCGGGCGCGGTGGCCGTAGCGGCTGGCTGCCTGGACTTCGTCGCCTTTGCCCCCTTCGCAGGCTTGGCCGGCTCGGGCGGCGGCTCCGCGGGCAGAGCCGCGACGGCAGGCGCGTTCGGATCGGGCTGCTGCTGCGCACCCTTGTACATCTCCTTCGGCACGCCCTGCTCGAGGCCCGGCACCCCCTCCGGGAAGACCGGCTTGCGGTCGCCTGGCAGCTTCTTCTTGGTGTCGAGGAAGTCGAGCATGTCGCTTGGATCGAAGCTGGAGCAGCCGCCCAGGACGCCCGTGAAGGCGATCAGGACGGCGGCTGCGATCAAGCGTGGCGTGCGGCGCATCTTGTGTCTCGTTTGCGTCAGAGGGCCGTCGTCAGCTCTTGGCGACGGGCGGCAGCAGAGCCTGGAGCGCCTCGGCGCGCGAGCGCAGGCCGGGCGGTGTTTCGCCGTCCTCGGCAATCGCGTCGAGCCATTTGCGGGCCGCGGTCATGTCGTTGTTGCGCCAGGCCGACAACGCCAGCATCTCGCGGGCACTGTGGCGGAAGGTCGATTTGGGCGCGGCGGAGGCGTCCAGCCGTTGCTGCATGTCGGCGTAGCTGGCGCTGTCGAGGAGCAAGCCGGCCGCGCGGATCTTGGCCAGATCCTGCCACTCGCCGCCGACGCCGCGGTCGGCGGCAATGTCGTCATACATCTTCGCGGCGGCCTTGGGATCGCGGGCAGCGGCCTCTGCCGCAGCGCGCAGCCGCGCCAGGGTGCGATAGCCGGACGGGGCCTTGGCGGCGAGCTCGGTGAAGGCCTTCTCGGCGTCGCCGTGCTTGTCCTGCTCGGACAGCTCGACGGCCTCCTCGAAGGCGGCGCCGGCCTCGGCGGCCTTCTTGGCCTCCAGATATTGGTAGCCACGCCAGCTAGCGACGGCGGCCACGATCAGCACCATCAGAGCGATGAAGTAGATCGAATACTTGTCCCACAGCTTCTTGAGCTGTTCGCGACGGACTTCCTCGTCGACTTCGTCAAATAATTCAGACACTTATGCTAATCCCATGCCCGTCCGGGTGCGCGCGCCAAAGCATTCGCGTCAGGAATCCCGTCCCCGTGTGGCGGCGAGGTACCCTAACGATATGGCGGTGGCAAGGCAAAGCCAGCTCGATCAAGGCGTTAACCACTCCGGGACAGCCCGGAGCCGCCTGTCTGGCTCAGCTTCCGAGCAGCTCCCGCAACTGCCGCTTCAGCACCTTGCCATTGGCATTCCGCGGCAATGGCTCGGCGGTGATCGCCACGGTCTCGGGGACCTTGTAGTCGGACAGCCGCTCCGCGCACCAGGCCCGCAGGGCCTCGCTGGCAACCGGGCTGCGCGTCACCACTACCGCATGGACGCGTTCGCCCAGCACCGGGCAGGCCCTGGCGATGATCGCGCTCTCGACCACCGCGGGATGGCCGGCGAGCACGGATTCGACCTCGGCCGAATAGATCTTCAGGCCGCCGCGATTGATCATGTCCTTCTGCCGGTCGAACACGCGGACAAACCCTTCCGCGTCGACGGAGCCGAGATCGCCGGAGTGCCAGAAGCCGCCTGTGAAGCTTTCGGCCGTGGCCTTCGGGTTGTTCCAATAGCCCTTGATGACGGAGGCACTCTGGATCCAGAGCTCGCCGATCTCCCCAGGCGGCAGTTCGCGCCCACCGGTGTCCATCGCGACGATGCGCGCGCCCGGGCACGGCAGGCCGACGCTGTCGATATGGCTCTGCGTCAGCTTGCCCGGCATGATGGTCGAGGGCGAGGTCGTCTCGGTCGCGCCGTAACAATTCATCAGCTTCAGGCCGGGGATCTTCGCCTTGAGCTTCTCAATGGTCGCGACCGGCATCGGCGCGCCGCCAAAGCCGCCGATGCGCCAGCTCGACAGATCGTAGTTGTCGAAATCTGGTTGCAGCAGGCAAAGATTATACATCGCCGGCACCATCACCGTGTAGGTGACGCGCTCGCGCGCAGCGAGCTTGAGATAGTCGGCCGCCTTGAACTCCGGCATGATGATCAGCGCGCCTGCGCAGCGGATCATGGTCGTGACGTTGGCAACAACGCCGGTGACGTGGCCGAGCGGCACCGCGGCGATCGAGCGATCCGCCGCCGTCAATTGCAGGCAGGACACGAACACCATCGAGGAATGGATGATGTTGCAATGGGCCAGCATCGCGCCCTTCGGCTTGCCCGTCGTGCCCGAGGTGTAGAGGATCATCGCGGTGTCCTCCTCATTCACCTCGACCGGGGCAGGCGCCGACGCATTGTCAGCGAGAGCGGAGAAGCGCGACCGGGCCGGATCGTCGTCAATGGCGATGCGGTGGATCACATCGGGCACATCCTGCGCATCGGGCAGCCGCTCGGCGAGCGCCGCCTCGTGGATCAGGACCTTCGCGCCGCAATCCGTGAGCACATAGGCGATCTCCGGCTTCTGCTGGCGCGTGCTGAGCAGCACCGTGACCAGTCCCTCATGCGCGGCGGCGAACAGCAGGAGCGGAAATTCGATGCGGTTGCCGAGCAGGATGGCGACGCGGTCGCCGCGTTGCAGGCCGAGCTGGCGAAAGCCGGCCGCGATCCGCGCGGACTGCTCGACGGCTTGTCGCCAGCTCAGGCGGACGTCGCCGCAAATCAGCGCCTCGCCATCACCGTTGCGCGCGCAGGCTTCCGCGATCATGGCCCACAGGCTCGACGGCCGATCGCAAAATGCCGGCACCACCCGATCGCCAAAGCGCGCCTCGAACCGCATCGGCGGAATCTGAGATCGCGACCAATCCATCGAAGTGCCCTCGGCTTATTGCTCTTGCCAACTATCGCCCATGGACGTCCAGGCTTCGTCTTGTGCTGACCGGCTAGACGCCGATGACGGGAATACCGATTACGACCGGATGGAACGCGAAGGCCAGCGCGAGATAAGCGACAATTCCGACCGCGACCGCGATCAAATCGTTGGTGACACCGCCCACCGGGATCGGCGGACCGCCGGCATCGGTGCGGTGCTTGAGCGTGATACGATCATACACCGCCCAGCCCAGGAACGAGCCGAACAGAATGATGGAGCCGAGATCGCCATTGGCGAGCAGATGCGCGGCCGCCCACAGCTTGATGCCGGTCAGCATCGGATGCTTCAGTGTCGCATAGATGCGGCCGCGCAGGTACGAGGCCGCCACCAAGATGACGGCCGGCAGCATCAAGGCGAGCGTGATGTGCTTCAGCACCTTCGGCGGGTACCAGACGTCGATCCAGCCGGAGCTGCGATAATGGGCAAAGCCCCAGATGATCAGCGCGAGCCCCGCGAGCGAAACGAGCGAATAGACAATCTTGTAGGTCCCCTCGCCCAGCCTCGCGATCGCCTCTGCGCGCGCCTTTCGTTTCGTCGTGAAAATATGGGCCGCGAAAAACAGCACCAGCCCCAGGATCATGACCAGCAGACCCACGACATCCTCCCCCTCAAGCAGCCCCGCATCTGAAGTATCATCGATTGGCCGCCGCTCGCAACTCTCACCGCTCATGGTGAGGAGGCGCGAAAGCGCTGTCTCGAACCATGAAAGGCCCGTGCTGTTGCAGTTGAGCCTCGATCGTTCGAGACGCCGCCTGCGGCGGGCTCTCAGGATGAGGTCGGACTACGCGGCCGCCAATCCATACGGAGCCCTTGCACCAAACTGCAGATGCCCGTTAGCCTCATCCTGAGGAGCGCGCCCTTGCGCGCGTCTCGAAGGACGAGGCGTTCACGATGACCGAAGGAGCGTACCTCTACATTCTCAGATGCGCCGATGGCAGTTACTACATCGGCACAACGCGCACCGCGCTCGACATCAGGGTCGCGCAGCACAACGCCGGCACGTTCGAAGGCTATACAAAGGCGCGTCGACCCGTGACCTCGGTCTTCTCACAATGGTTCGATCGCATCACCGACGCGATCGAATGCGAACGCAAGCTCAAGAAATGGAGCCGCGCCAAGAAAGAAGCCTTCATGCGCGGCGATTTCGGCGGGCTCCATGAGTTGGCGAAGCGCGGAACACATCATCCTTCGAGACGCCCGCCTGCGGCGGGCCCTGAGGATGAGGAGCGGAGTTCGCGGCAGCGCTCTAGCCCCGACTCCGATGCCGATTAGCCTCATTCCCGGGATGAGGGCGCAGGTGTGGTAGCAGTTTCAACGGGCCCGACGCCAACTAGCCTCATCCTGCAGGATGAGGAGATAGAGCTGCGCTATTTGGCAAGCTCGCGATTGTCGACATAGCGGATCGCGATCGGCCTGCCCGCCAGCGCGCCGCCAAGGCCGCTGGTGAATTTCAGCGGCAGGCATGCATTCAGCGATGCGTTGATGGCATTGAGATAGGTCGTGCGAGTGTCGGCCGGCACGCCCGCGGTCGCGTATGTCAGGCGCGGCGGGCCGATCAGACCACCCGACTTGTTGAAGCTGAAGCGCACCGACATCTGCATGCCGGCGCGCGAATTGTCCGACGGCGGCGACCAGCAGCTGCGCAGCGCGGCGAAGAGGTCGCCGATCGTGTCGAGATCGTGATCCGGCCTCTGATATTTGGCACGATCGGCCTCGGACGGCACGCTCTCGATCGTAAGCTGGAGGTTCTGCCCGTAAGGATAGTCGATCTCGGGAATGCAGGGACCCTCTTCGAGTACGCTGCAATAGGACGGCGTGCAGGGCCCGCCATCGAGCACGCTGCAGGGCTCGTGCGAGAACGGGATGGGATTGATCTGCCGGGGCCGCGCGGCGGCGACACTCACGGCCAAGAAGGTCAGCAGCAGAACTAGGATTGCGCGCAGCATTGAGAAGCACCGCGATGAGCGACCACCATCATCTTGGGAGATCTTGCAGCGGCTTCAAGCCCATCTCGTGTTCACATGCGCGCGTTCAAACGCGGTTTCGTCGCCGGGCCGAACCCGCTCACTATTCCAGGGGATGGTTGTTGAGCCGAGAGGCGCGCTGGATGCTCCACCTTCGCGGGCATGACAGCTGAGGGGTGGCTGCACAGCGGAGGGGGTAGCCGCCCTACGCCTTCTTCTTGACGTCCTTGACGTTGGTGAACTCGATGCCCTCGGCGCGCTCGCGGGTGTAGCCGAGATAGAACTCGTTCCGCGCCAGATATACGGGATCACCGTCGACATCGTCGGCGATGCTCGAGGTGTTGGCGGCAATGAAGGTGTCGAGCTTCTTGCGGTCCTCTGAGGAGACCCAGCGTGCCAGCTGGAACTCGCTGACCTCGAACTCGACCGGAAGTGAATATTCCGCCTCCAGCCGCGCTTTGAGCACATCGAGCTGGAGCGCGCCGACGACGCCAACCAGCGCGGGCGCGCCGTCGCGCGGGCGGAACACCTGCACCACGCCCTCCTCCGACATCTGCTGTAGCGCTTCCTTCAGCTTCTTCGCCTTCATCGCGTCGGTGAGACGGACGCGGCGGACGATTTCCGGCGCAAAGCTCGGCACGCCGACGAAGTTGAAATCCTCGCCCTCGGTCAGCGTATCGCCGATTCGCAGCGTGCCGTGGTTGGGAATGCCGACGACGTCGCCGGCAAAGGCCTCATCCGCAACCGAACGATCCTGCGCGAAGAAGAATTGCGGGCTCGACAGCGGCATGCTCTTGCCGGTGCGCACCAGCTTGGCCTTCATGCCGCGGCTGAGCTTGCCCGAGCAGAGCCGCGCAAACGCGATGCGGTCACGATGGTTCGGATCCATGTTGGCCTGGATCTTGAATACAAAGGCGCTCATGCGCGGATCGGTGGCCTCGACCTTGCGCTGGTCGCTGTCCTGCGCGCGCGGCTCGGGCGCGAACTTGCCGAGGCCCTCCAGGAGGTCGCCGACGCCGAAATTGCGCAGCGCGCTGCCGAAATAAACCGGCGTCAGATGGCCCTCGCGGAACGCTTCGAGCTCGAACGGTTTTGACGCTTCGGTGACGAGATCGAGCTCGTCCTTCACCGCGGACACGTCCAGATTGGCATTGAGCTTGGCGAGCTCTTCGATCTCGATCTGCTGCGCCGCGCCGGTCTTTGCGCCGCCGCCTTCGAGCAGGCGCACGCCGCCATTGACGACGTCATAAGTGCCGAGGAAGTCACGGCCGCGGCCGACCGGCCAGGTCATCGGCGTGGTGTCGAGCGCCAGCGTCTTCTCGATCTCGTCCAGCAGCTCGAAGACGTCGCGGCTCTCGCGGTCCATCTTGTTGATGAAGGTGATGATCGGGATATCCCGGAGACGACATACCTCGAACAGCTTTCGGGTGCGCGCCTCGATGCCCTTGGCGGCGTCGATCACCATCACGGCGGAATCGACCGCCGTGAGCGTCCGGTAGGTGTCTTCCGAAAAGTCCTCGTGGCCCGGAGTATCCAGCAGGTTGAAGACGAGGCCTTCGAACTCGAAGGTCATCACCGAGGTCACGACCGAGATGCCGCGCTCGCGCTCGATCTTCATCCAGTCGGAACGCGTGTTGCGGCGCTCGCCCTTGGCCTTGACCTGGCCGGCGAGGTTGATGGCGCCACCGAACAGCAGCAGCTTCTCGGTCAGCGTGGTCTTGCCGGCGTCGGGGTGGGAGATGATCGCAAAGGTCCGCCGCCGCGCCACTTCAGCGGCAAGCGGGGAACGGGCCGGCGATTCGGCTGCGGTGGCGACGATGTCGGACATGGCGGGAGCGTTTGGCAGGGAAACTGGGCCTGATCAAGCCTCATTTGGTGATTGCGTGGCCTTCCGGCCAGCCCCATATCGGCATTTGGGAAGGACGGCCTTCCCGTTCTCAGCACCTCAGTCGCGGGGACGACCCTGCCTAGAATGGAGGGTCGTCATGGCCTGGAGTATCCTGTTGATCGCCGGGCTTCTCGAGATCACCTGGGCGATCGGCCTGAAATACACCGAGGGCTTTACCAGGCCTGTTCCGTCCGTCGTCACGCTCGCGGCCATGGCCGGCAGCGTCATCTTGCTCGGACTCGCTCTCAAATCACTGCCCGTCGGAACCGCCTACGCTGTCTGGACCGGAATCGGCGCGGTCGGCACCGCGACGCTCGGCATCATCCTGTTCGGCGAGCCGGCCACGGCGTTCCGCCTCGCCAGCATCGGGCTCATCGTCGCCGGAATTGCCGGCCTAAAGTTCGTTACTTGACGAAGATCTTGACCACCCACCAGGTCAGCGCGGCGACGATGGCCGAGGCCGGGATCGTGATCACCCAGGCATAGACGATCGAGCTCGCAACGTTCCAGCGCACCGCCGAGACGCGGCGGGCGGCGCCGACGCCGACGATGGCGCCGGTGATGGTGTGGGTGGTCGAGACGGGAACGCCGAGGAAGGTCGCCATGAACAGGGTCGCAGCGCCCCCGGTCTCGGCGCAAAAGCCCTGCATGGGCGTCAATTTGGTGATGCGCAGGCCCATTGTGCGGACGATGCGCCAGCCGCCCATCAGCGTGCCCAGCGCCATCGCGGCCTGGCAGGACAGCACGACCCAGAACGGCACCGAGAATTCGCTGCCGAGATGACCCTGCGAATAGAGCAGCACCGCGATGATGCCCATCGTCTTCTGGGCGTCGTTGCCGCCATGGCCGAGCGAATAGAGCGAGGCGGAGGCGAATTGCAGGATGCGGAAGGCGCGATCGACGGCGAAGGGCGTCGAGCGCACCGAGGCCCAGGACACGATCGCCACCAGCATCATTGCGAGCAGGAAGCCGACCAGGGGCGACAGCACGATTGCCAGCACCGTCTTCGACAATCCGCTCCACACTGCCGCCGAAATGCCCGCCTTGGCCATGCCGCCGCCGACGAGCCCGCCGATCAGCGCATGCGAGGACGATGACGGGATGCCGAGCGCCCAGGTCACGAGGTTCCAGACGATGGCCCCGACCAAGGCCGCAAAGATCACTTGGGCGTCGACGATGGAGGGATCGATGATGCCGGTACCGATGGTCTGGGCGACGTGCAACCCGAACACCATGAAGGCGACGAAATTGAAGAACGCGGCCCAGAATACCGCAAATTGTGGCCGCAGCACGCGGGTCGAGACGATGGTCGCGATCGAATTGGCGGCGTCATGGAGCCCGTTCAAGAAATCGAACAGCAGCGCGACGGCGATCAAGCCGACCAGGACGGGAAGAGCCAACGCAGCATCCACAGCGGCCCTGCCTCAATTTTTTCGCATGATCTCCGCGCAAACGCGTTCAGCGCTTGTCGCGAAGGAAAACCGCGGCACATTTTTCCGGATCATGCGTTACACTTGCTCGATCACGATGCTGTTGATCTCGTTGGCGACGTCGTCGAAACGGTCGGCCACCTTCTCGAGATGGTCGTAGATCTCTGCGCCGACGATGAAATCCATCGCGTTGCCCGCGCGATGCTTGAGGAACAGCTCCTTCAGCCCGATGTCATGGAGGTCGTCGACGCGGCCCTCCAGCTTGCCCAGCTCTTCGGTGATCGCCGTCAGCATGGCGACGTTCGGGCCGATCGACTGCATCAGCGGCAGCGCGCGCCCGACCAGATTGGCGCATTCGATCAGAAGCCCGCCGATCTCGCGCATCGGCGGCTCGAAGGCGCGGACCTCGAACAGCATCACGGCTTTCGCCGTCTGCTGCATCTGGTCGATGGCGTCGTCCATCGAGGTGATCAGGTTCTTGATGTCGCCGCGGTCGAACGGAGTGATGAAGGTGCGGCGCACCGCCGTCAGCACTTCGCGGGTGATGTTGTCGGCGTCGTTCTCGAACTGGTTGACGCGCTGGCAATAGACCGGCGTTTCCTCGCCCCCGTTGAGCATGCTCTGGAGCGCGATCGAGCCCTGGATCACGGTCTGGGCATGACGGTCGAACAGGTCGAAGAACCGTTCCTCCTTGGGCAGGAAAGCACGAAACCATCGCATCATGGGGATAGGCTACCGGTTGGAAAAATGGCCTGGCCCGAATGGGCCGTCATGAAACTGTCATAGACCATTTTCGATCCACGCGCGTGTCATCTCACGCCCGCGGCGCCGGATCATCCACCGCTTTCGAGCGACCGGTAAACCGATTTTAAATCAGCTACTTAGAGCGATCGCCGGAAGTAATGCGCGATTTCGCCGATGACCCCGCGGCGGAAGGTAAGCACGCAGATCACGAAGATCGCGCCTTGGATCACCGTCACCCATTGGCCGAAGCCCGCCAGATATTGCTGCATGGCGATGATCACGAAGGCGCCGATCACGGGACCGAAGATGGTTCCGAGACCGCCGACCAGCGTCATCAGGACGACCTCGCCCGACATCGACCAGTGCACGTCGGTGAGCGAGGCGTTCTGCGCCACGAACACTTTCAGCGCACCGGCAAAGCCGGCCAGCGTGCCCGACAGGATGAAGGCCAGGAACTTGTACTGGTCGGTACGGTAGCCGAGCGAGATCGCCCGCGGCTCATTCTCGCGGATCGCCTTCAGGACCTCGCCGAACGGCGAGTTGATGATGCGGAAGATCAAGAGGAAGCCGGCGAGGAAGCCGACCAGCACGACATAGTAGAGCACGGTCGGCTTGGACAGATCGAGCACACCGAACATGTACCCTTGTGGAATGCCCTGGATGCCATCCTCGCCATGGGTGAACGGCGCCTGCAGGTAGATGAAATAAAGAAGCTGCGACAGCGCCAGCGTGATCATCGAGAAATAGATGCCCTGGCGACGGATCGAGATGTAGCCGGTCACGATCGACAGGACGAACGCGGCGGCGACGCCGACGAGGATGCCGAGCTCGGGCGGAAGCGCCCACACCTTCAGCGCATGTGCGCTGCAGTAGCCGGCAGTCCCCAGGAACATCGCGTGCCCGAACGACAGCAGGCCGCCATAGCCGACCAGCAGATTGAAGGCGCAGGCGAGCAGCGCAAAGCACAGCGCCTGCATCACGAAGAACGGATAGACTCCTGTGAACGGCACCGACGCCAAGAGCAGCGCCATCACTACGAACACGATCATCTCGTCGCGCACCGTGCGCGGGGTTACCGGCAGCGTGTCGTCCGTCAAGGCTGTCATATCAGGCCGCCCTTCCCGTCAATCCCGTTGGCTTCACCAAGAGCACCAGCACCATCAGCACGAACACGACGGTGTTGGAGGCCTCGGGGTAGAAATATTTGGTCAGGCCCTCGATCACACCGAGCGCAAAGCCGGTGATGATCGAGCCCATGATCGATCCCATGCCGCCGATCACGACTACCGCGAACACGACGATGATGAGGTCGGCGCCCATCAGCGGCCGCACCTGGTTGATCGGCGCCGAGAGCACGCCGGCGAGCGCGGCAAGGCCGACGCCGAGACCATAGGTCAGCGTGATCATGCGCGGCACGTTGACGCCGAAGGCGCGCACCAGCGTCGGGTTCTCGGTGGCGGCACGCAGGTAAGCGCCGAGCCGCGTCTTCTCGATTAGGAACCAGGTCGCAAGGCACACCACCAGGGAGAACACGACCACCCAGCCGCGATAGACGGGCAGGAACATGAAGCCGAGGTTCATGCCGCCCTTGAGCTGGTCCGGAATGGCGTAAGGCAGGCCGGAGGAGCCGAAATAGTTCTGGAACACGCCCTGCACGATCAGCGCGATGCCGAAGGTCAGGAGCAGGCCGTAGAGGTGGTCGAGCCCGGTCAGCCATTGCAGCATGGTCCGCTCCAGGATCATGCCGAAAATGCCGACGATGATGGGCGCCAGCAGCAACGCCCACCAATAATTGATGCCGCCGAGGTTCAGCAGGAAATAGGCGACGAAGGCGCCCATCATGTAGAGCGCGCCGTGGGCGAAATTGATGATGTTGAGCATGCCGAAGATCACGGCAAGCCCGAGACTGAGCAGCGCGTAGAACGAGCCGTTGATCAGTCCCACCAGTAGCTGAGCGTAAAGAGCCTGCATCGATCCCGCACCCGGTCCCTTCGGCGTTCCCTTAAAAAGTCGCCCGCAAGCCTGATGGCCTGCGGGCCGTCATCTTACTTCTTCAAGAGCGCGCACTTGCTCTCGGACAGCGGCGTAAAGGCCTGATCGCCCGGCACCGTGCCGACCAGCTTGTAGAAGTCCCACGGTCCCTTGGACTCCGAGGGCTTCTTCACCTCGAATAGATAGGCGTTGTGAATGGTGCGGCCGTTGGGCTGGATCTCGCCCTTGCCGAACAGATCGTCCTCGGTCGGCATCGACTTCATCTTCTCGACCACCTTGACGCCGTCATGCGGATTGCCGCCGAGCGCTTCGAGGGCCTTGAGATAGTGCCGCACGCCCGCATAGACGCCGGCCTGCACCATGGTCGGCGGCGCATTGTTCTTCATCTTCTCGGCGAAGCGCTTGGAGAACGCCCGGGTCTGGTCGTTCATGTCCCAATAGAACGTCTCGGTGAAGTTGAGGCCCTGCGCCGTCTCGAGGCCGATCGCCTTGACGTCGGTGAGGAAGAGCAGCAGCGCCGCCAGCTTCTGACCGCCCTTGACGATGCCGAACTCGGCCGCCTGCTTGATGGTGTTGGTGGTGTCGCCGCCGGCATTGGCCAGGCCGATGATCTTGGCCTTGGAGGCCTGCGCCTGAAGCAGGAACGAGGAGAAGTCCGGCGTGTTCAGCGGATGCTTGACGCCGCCGACCACCTTGCCGCCGTTGGCGGTGATGACCGCCGTGGTGTCGCGCTCGAGCGCCGCGCCGAAGGCGTAATCCGCGGTCAGGAAGAACCAGGTGTCGCCACCGGCCTTGACCAGCGCCTGGCCGGTGGTGTGGGCCAGCATGTAAGTGTCGTAGGTCCAGTGCACGGTATTGGGCGAGCACTGCGCGTTGGAGAGGTCCGAGGTCGCCGCACCGGAATTGATATAGACGCCGTTCTTTTCCTTGATGACGTTGTTGACGGCGAGCGCGACGCCCGAGTTCGGCACGTCGACGATGACGTCGACCTTGTCCACGTCGAACCATTGCCGCGCGATCGCAGTGCCGATGTCGGGCTTGTTCTGGTGATCGCCCGAGATGATGTCGATCTTCCAGCCCTTCGCCGCGAGGCCAGAATCCTCAACGGCCATCTGCGCGGCAAGCGTCGAGCCCGGCCCGCCGAGATCGGCGTAGAGGCCGGACTGATCGGATAGCGCGCCGATCTTGACGGTCTTGTCCTGCGCGGACGCGACACCTGTTGCGAAGGTGAGCGCGGTGGTCAGCAGCAATGACGCAATCGACCTGGTCTTCATGCAACTTTCCTTTTTGAATTTTTTCGTTGGCAGTTCTAGACACCCAAATAGGTGTGGAGCTTGTCCATGTTGGCGGCAAGCTCCGCATTGGAAAATCCGTCGATGATCTTGCCGTGCTCGACCACGTAATAGCGGTCGGCGACAGTGGATGCGAAACGGAAGTTCTGCTCGACGAGAAGGATGGTGAAGCCTTCCTTCTTGAGCCGCGCAATGGTGTGGCCGATCTGCTGGATGATGACGGGCGCAAGGCCCTCCGTCGGCTCGTCCAGCATCAGGAAGCTCGCGCCAGTGCGCAGGATGCGCGCGATCGCCAGCATCTGCTGCTCACCGCCCGAAAGCTTGGTGCCCTGGCTGTTGAGCCGCTCCTTCAGGTTCGGGAACAGGTCGAAGATCTGATCGAGCGGCAGCCCGCCTTCGCGGACCACCGGGGGCAGCAGCAAATTCTCCCGCACGTCGAGACTGGAGAATATGCCCCGCTCCTCGGGGCAGAAGGCGATACCCATCCGCGCGATCTTGTCGGAGGTCGCGCGGATGATGTCCTGATTGTTGAACTTCACCGAGCCGGTTCGCTTGCCGATGATGCCCATGATCGATTTCAACGTGGTCGTCTTGCCGGCGCCGTTGCGCCCGAGCAGGGTGACGACCTCGCCCGCATTCACGTCGAAGTTGATCCCGTGCAGGATGTGGGACTCGCCGTACCAAGCTTCCAGGTTGCGGACTTGAAGGATGTTTCCGCCGGTCGCGGCCTTTGCCGGAGCCTCGGCGATCGCAGTGTCAGGCATGACCGGCTCCCAGATAGGCTTCCTTGACGCGCTCGTCCTTGGTGAGCTCGGAGTAATGGCCCTGCGCGAGCACCTGCCCGCGCGTCAGCACGGTGATGATGTCGGAGAGATTGGCCACGACGCTCAAATTATGCTCGACCATCAGGATGGTATATTTCGCGGAGATGCGCTTGATCAGCGCCGCGATCTTGTCGATGTCCTCGTGACCCATGCCGGCCATCGGCTCGTCCAGCAGCATCATCTCGGGGTCGAGCGCGAGCGTGGTTGCGATCTCCAGTGCGCGCTTGCGTCCGTAGGGCATCTCGACCGCCGGCGTATTGGCAAACTCGCTGAGGCCGACATCGTTCAACAGCTCGCGCGCGCGATCGTTGAAGCAGTTGAGCACGGATTTGGAGCGCCAGAAGTCGAACGAAGAGCCGTGCTGGCGCTGAAGGGCGACGCGGACGTTCTCCAGCGCGGTGAGATGCGGAAAAACCGCCGAAATCTGGAACGAGCGAACCAAGCCCATGCGCGCCACGTCGGCCGGCGCCATCGCAGTAATGTCCTGTCCCTTGTACAGGATCTTTCCGGCAGACGGTTTGAGGAACTTGGTCAAAAGATTGAAGCACGTCGTCTTGCCGGCCCCGTTCGGACCGATCAACGCATGAATGCTCCCACGGCGAACCTTGAGCGCAACGTCGCGGACGGCGAAGAAGCCCGCGAACTCCTTGGTCAAGCCTTCCGTTTCGAGAATGAACTCATCGGCCAAACAGATTTCCCCCTGCCCGCGCGACGCGCTGGCCGCGCGTGGCTGTCCTTGTTGCTTCGGCTTTCCGGAGGCCTTGGAGCCCCTCCGGAACGCCGCCTCCGGGCGCGGAATATGCCGGAGGTGACGGGGGTTAGGCAAGGCGGAAAGCTGAGCAGATCAGGCCTCCGGCTGGGATACAAATGCTCCCTTAGTCGGAGATGTTTTGATGTCGTGCCTGCCCGGCCTCCCGGTTCGCAAGGCACCGGTCGTCAAGCCGTCGTTAACGGTCTTTCGTCTCCCGCGCCAGCCTTCATAGAAAATTTTCCCGCGGCATGGATCATGTGCGGGTTTTGACATGCCGGGAATATTGTTTTGGATTTCGCAAGCGCCGCGCCCTCCGTCGTCAAGTCGATCAGGCAGCGTGATCTCCTGAACACGTGGCTGCGACTTTATGCGCGCCAGCAGGTCGCACCGGCGATCTGGGAGTACCAGCCCGCGCGGCTCGAGGAAGAGCTGTCCGATCTCATCTATTACACGGTAGACAATTCGACGCCGACGCCGCACCTGATCATCCAGAGCGAAGGCACGCGCATCTCGCGCGCCTATGGCCACAGCGGCAAAGGCACCCTGCTGCACGACTATGTCGGACCGCGGCTCGCGCCCTTCGTGATGCCCATCTATCACGAATGCGTTGCGCGCGGGCTTCCGATCTACAGCGTTGCCGACATCGACGACATCTACGGTCGCATCGTCGCCTACGAACGGCTGTTGCTGCCGTTCCTGACCGAGGACAAGGTCAGCCACATCATCGCGTCGGTGAAGACCTTCTGCGAGGACGGCGGCTTCGAGATCAAGAATCTGATGCGCGGAAATGACGCGCCGCCGCGTCCGAGACTGCGCGTCGTGATCGACCGCGACCTCTTTCATCGCGCGCCTGGTCGCATCGCAGCAGCCGACGTGGTCGAGATCGCCGACCAGTCCGGCCCAAGCGTCACCGCCGAGACCATCGAACTGAATTAGCGCGCCTTGGCTTCAGCGTTCTTGGCGCCGACTTCCTTGGCATAGATATCGGGCTTGAATCCGACCAGCAGCTTGCCGCCAATTTCCAGCACCGGCCGCTTGATCATCGATGGTTGCGCTAGCATCAACGCCAGCGCCTTCTTCTCGCCGAGCCCTTCCTTGTCGGAATCGGGGAGCTTTTTGAAAGTCGTGCCGGCGCGATTGAGCAACGTCTCCCAGCCGACCTTTTCGCTCCATTGCTTGAGCTTGTCCTTCTCGACTCCCGCCGTCTTGTAGTCGTGAAACTCGTAAGGCACGCCATGGCTGTCGAGCCAGGTGCGCGCCTTTTTCATGGTGTCGCAGTTCTTGATGCCGTAGATGATGTTGGGCAAGTCGTCCTCGCGCATGCGTCGCATGGTGACCGCAGCGTTGTACGAAACTCCGGTTCGCGCGACAATATTGCGAACGACGCCATTTGCCGAACGGATGGACTATGCACGTCACTCACGACCCCGCGGCCGCCGCCTCGCCGGCCATCGACTTCAACAGCTTCCTCGCGGTCGATATCCGCGTCGGCACCATCGTCGACGCCAAGCCGTTTCCGGAGGCGCGCAAGCCGGCCTTTCGGCTATGGATCGACTTCGGCCCTGCGATCGGCGTCCGCAAGAGCTCGGCGCAGATCACCGAAAATCATCCGCTCGAGACGCTGGTGGGGCTGCAGGTCGCGGCCGTCGTCAATTTCCCGCCGCGCCAGATCGGCCCGGTCGTATCCGAGGTGTTGACCCTCGGTTTCCCCGATGCTGCCGGCAAGGTCGTGCTGGTGCAGCCGAGCAAGCCCGTGCCCAACGGCGGACGGCTGTTCTAGCGGCACCCCGAGCCAAGAGCCGCCCCGCCGCCGCTGGCAGGGCGCGTCAGCCACTTCACCGGCTTGTCTCCCGGTCCGGCGCCGGCAGGTCTTGACCTCGCTGCCGCTCTGCTTTAAAAATGACTGATCGATCGTTTTTCATGTAGATCACCGAGAATTTGTCCGTCGCTGACAAACCTCCAAAGTGATCAATCTGTCAGTTATTTATGGACTGAGCCGATGCCCAAGATCAGCGACAAGAAGCGCGAAGGCCGGCGGCAGCAGATCCTCGAAGCGGCCCTCGCCTGCTTTGCCGAGAACGGTTTTCACCAGACCGGCATGGCCGATATCGTCAAGCGATCGGGCTTGAGCCATGGCGCGGTCTATCTCTATTTCCAGAGCAAGGACGATCTGATCGAAGCGCTCGCGGACGACCGGCATCGCCGTGAGGCCGTGCTCAACTCGGTCGCTCAAGGATCGGGCGATCCGATCGAAAGGCTGCACGCGCTGGTCCGCGTCTACGCGCAATGGCTTACCGATCCCGCCGGCGAGCCCCGCCGCCGTGTCGGCATTCATGGCTGGGCCGAAGCGCTGCGCAACCGCCGCGTCCGCAGCAGCGTCGTCGAAGGCATCGACATGCCGCGCGCGATGATCGTGGCGCTGGTCGAGCGCGGCCAGCATGACGGACTCATCAAGCGCGACCTCGGCGCCGAGGCGATCGCGCGCGTGCTGATCGCGATTTTCCAGGGTTTTGTGCTGCAACAATGCTGGGGCGAGGATTTTGACGTCGACGCCTGCATGATGGCCGTTGACAGCGTGGTCGACGGCCTGCGCACGACCAAGGCGGACGTCAAGCGACGAACCAGGACATGAACGATGACCTGGATATATGAACTCCTCGCCGGCGCCGGCGTCGGTCTGGTCGCCGGATTGGCATCGGGCTTCTCGGGCAGGAGCCCCGGCGGCGGCCTCGTCATCTTCTCCGTGCTGTTGCTCGGCGCCGAGCAGCACGTCGCCCAGGGCACATCTCTGATCGCACAAGTGCCGCCGACGGGCCTTGCGGGCGTACGCCGCTACTGGCAGAGCGGCAACCGCAGCCCGCTGCAATGGATCGTCTGGATCGGCATCGGATTTCTCATCGGCGGCGCCAGCGGTAGTTATGCTGCGGCCGCCACGCCCGACACAGTGCTGCAATGGACCTACGTCATCTATCTCGTCGCGCTGATCGCGGCGCTGGCGCTACGCCGCGACCGCAAGGACGGCGAGAGCAAGGCCGGCGATCCCGCCGAATTGCAGTGGCTCCCTCTGCTGCTTATCGGCGTGCTCGCGGGCTTTTCGTCCGGCTTCATGGGCATCGGCGGCGGCCTCGCGATCACCGTCGGCCTCGCCGCGGGCCTGCGCGTACCGCAGCATCAGGCACAACTCGTCAGCCTCATCTTCTCGGTGATCCCGACCAACAGTCCGGCAGCCTGGATTTACTGGAGCAAGGGACTGATGGTCAGCTGGCCGGCCATCATCGGCATTCTGGCCGGCCTCTGGATCGGCACCGATCTCGGCGCACGCATGGCCAATGGCGTCAGCAAATCGGTGCTGCGCCGGACCATGATCGCCCTCGTCGCGCTGATGGCGCTCTACATGACGTACAAGGCGCTGGCTAGCCTCACGGCCGTTTCGGAATATTCAGCCCGCGCTGCACCGCCGGACGCGCGAGACCTCGTTCAAGCCAAGCGCCGACCGATTTGAACTGGCTGAACTCGACGAGATCGCCTGCGCCGTAGAAGCCGATGAGATTACGCACCCAGCCGAGCATCGAGATGTCGGCGATGGTGTAATCGTCATCCATGAACCAGTGACGGCCGGCGAGTTGCGTCTCCATCACGCCGAGCAAGCGCTTGGACTCGCTCACGTAGCGTTCGAGTGGCCGCTTGTCCTCGAAATCCTTGCCGGCAAATTTGTGGAAAAATCCCACCTGGCCGAACATCGGCCCGATGCCGCCCATCTGGAAGTGCACCCATTGGATGGTCCGATAGCGGCGTGCGGCGTCTTCCGGCAGAAGCTTGCCGGTCTTCTCGGCGAGGTATTGCAGGATCGCCCCGGATTCGAACAGCGGCAGCGGCCTGCCGCCCGGGCCGTTCGGATCGAGGATCGCCGGGATCTTGCCGTTCGGATTGAGCGAGAGGAATTCGGTCGTCTTCTGGTCGTCCTTGCCGAAATCGACGAGGTGGACTTCGTAAGGCAATCCAATTTCCTCCAGCATGATCGAGACCTTGACGCCGTTCGGCGTCGGCAAGGAATAGAGCTGGAGCAGTTCGGGATGTTTCGCCGGCCAACGCTTGGTGATGGGAAAGGCGGATAGATCGGACATCGGACCTGTGGTGCATGGACTGAGGCGTGCACAATCTAAGCAGGACGCCGTCCGGCGCAAGTCACGATTCGTCCCGGCGAACCCGCGCTTATGGCGGCAGCGTTGCGAGCGCCACGATCGGAATCATTGCTTCATGTTGCAATCGGTACTCGATGAACCGTTGGCCCGTGATCAACAGCAGGGCCGTAAAGGCAACCGCGAGCATCGCGGTCGCCAATTGGCAGGTGTCATACATAGTTATCTTGTCCCTCAGCAGCCTTTGGCTTCAACGTCGGCTCAGGAACCATGTTCCTTGGCCGCTTGAAAATATTGCTACTTTTTCCCGGTCATCGAGACAAAGCCCCTTGCGCTGTTCCAAGCGCCCGCGCAGGGACCATTAAGCCTTCCAAGCGTTATCGCCGGATGAGCATCGAGAAGCGCGCCCTGCTGGACCATGCTGAGCGGTGCCGCCGCGTCGCCGGCGATCTCGCACATAGCGAAGCTGCCCGGCGGCTGCAGTCCATGGCCGAGGAGTACGAACAGAGAGCAGCAAGGCTGGACGACGATGGCGTTCATCTGAAGCAGAGTTATCCTCGCCGGCGCTACACGGGAGACGGAAGCGATCGCGAGGGCTAAGGAGGGCTCAATAGTTGATCTTCATTCTCAGGCCTCGCGGATCGATCTCGTCGTCGCCGACACGTTGCGTGCTCTCGCGCGCCGCGACCGCGCAGGCGCAGGCATCGATCAGATCGTCACGGCCGATGCCGGTGCGATAGCGAAGCGTCAGCCATGTCTCGATCTTGGTGAAGCCCCGGTCTCTCAGCAGAGCAATACGCTGCGCTTGACCACGCGATGACGTCTTCGGCTCAAGCCGAACTCGTCCGGCCAGATTCCAGAAGATCAATTCAGGATGGGCCTCGCCGATCGTCGGTTGCCGCGCCGGCGCCATGGCATCGTCGACCTCCTTGAGCTTGTCTCTGATGTTCCAGAGCTGCGCCGATACGCCCCTGCCCTTGCCCTCCTGCTCCCAGTAATAGCGATTCGCCGCAGCCATATCCGGGAACGTCCACAGGTCGCGGCGCGCGCCGAGAAACACGGCAGGGCCGATCAATTCGCGCGCACGCAGATCGCAAGCGCGATAGCCGCTCGGATTCAAGCCGATCGGCATGTCGATCATCGCGCGCGCATGCGGCAACGCGAGCAGGCGCGTCAGGCCCGGTGAGTAATCGAAGCCGTGATCGCCGCGCTCATCGATCCAGGCAGCGACCCAGCCGAAGCG
Organism: Bradyrhizobium sp. 153; assembly: GCF_023073835.1. NCBI lineage: Bacteria > Pseudomonadati > Pseudomonadota > Alphaproteobacteria > Hyphomicrobiales > Nitrobacteraceae > Bradyrhizobium > Bradyrhizobium sp. 153. The sequence goes on from NZ_JADPKH010000027.1 coordinate 150,319, forward strand.
AAATCCATCGAGACCGAGATAGGTTGGCACTCATTCGTCCATGTCTTGCGTCCATATCTTGCAATTTCACACGCGCCGTTGCTTGACAACCGCGGGTTGCCTCCCGCGGCCTCGCGAGCACTTCCGTTCGCGACCGACAACATGAACCGAGCGATGCTGTACCGCTACGAAAGATTTGCGCGACTGTCGAACGGCCTTCGGCCAATCCGATGTCGCATGCCCGGCTCATCGGAGCGATCTTGCCTAACCGCAAGATCGACAGTCCGCTTCTCACGGACCCTCCCGAGCCTGCCGCTCCGGAGGGTTTTTTGTTGCCCGCGGCGCTTCTCCGAAGCCTCGGTTGCGTGGATCACTACCTCGAAGACGGCGTTGAATTGATGCGAAACGACAACGAATCCGGACGCGGGACTGCGCCTGGAACCAGCGAAATCTCTGACAGGAGCCGCGCGTCCACTCTGTGGTGCGCGCAGGAAGTGAAGCAGGAATCACGGCCATGCGACGATCCGATCCCTACATGGAACGCGCCCGCGAGCTCTGCCTCGCCGCCGGTATCGATCCCGACTCGCGCGTCGGCGAAGGACGCGGCCAGCCGGCCTGGTGCTCGTACCGCGACGCCGCGCGCAAGGAGCATCTCGCCCGCGAAGCCAACACCGCCGCGAGCGAGATCGCGAAGCTGCGCCCGCAGGAGGCGCGCTTCCAGAATGCGCCGCTGAAGATCTTCGGTCCGCATGAGGAGGCGACCGTGGCGCAGATGCGCAACTGCATGGCGGTCGGCAATGTCGTATCCGGCGTGATCTGCGCCGACGGCCATCTCGGTTATGCCCAGCCGGTCGGCGGCGTCATCGCCTATGAGAAGCAGATCAGCATCTCCGGCGTCGGCTTCGACATCGGCTGCGGCAACATGGCCGCAAAGCTCGACACGCGCTTCGACGATATCGTCGACATCGTGCCCACGATCATCCGCGACGTCGCCAAGACGATCTCGTTCGGTGTCGGCCGCGCCAATGCCGAGCGGGCCGAGCACGCGCTGTTCGACGACGGCCATGCCTGGCGCGAGAGCGACATGGAGGCCTATCGTCAGAAGGCGGCGAGCCAGCTCGGCACGGTCGGATCGGGCAACCACTATGTCGACCTCATGCGCGACGAGGAAGGCTTTGTTTGGGTCGGTGTCCACTTCGGAAGCCGCGGCCTCGGGCACACCTCCGCGACGCGCTATCTCAAGGCCGCCGGCGGCAAGGATGGCATGAACGTGCCGCCTGCCGTGGTCGACGAGGAGTCCGAGCTCGGCCGCCGCTACATCGCGGCGATGCAGCTCGCCGGACGTTACGCCTATGCGGGCCGCGAGTGGGTCGTCGAGCGCGTTCGCCGGATCATCGGCGGCAGCGTGACCGAGAGCGTGCACAACCACCACAACTACGCCTGGCGCGAGACCCACGACGGCCGTGATTTGTGGGTGGTGCGCAAGGGCGCGACGCCGGCGTTTCCCGGCCAGAAGGGATTCGTCGGCGGCTCGATGGGTGATGACGCCGTCATCCTCGAGGGCGTCGACAGCCCCGAAGCCAAGGCCTCGCTGTACTCGACCGTGCACGGCGCCGGCCGCCTGTTCGGACGAAGGGAGGCGAAGCGGCGCTTCTCACGCGCGGAGATGGACCGATGGCTGAGCGAGCGCGGAGTCACCCTTGTTGGTGCCGACCTCGATGAAAGCCCGATGGCCTATCGCCGCCTGCCGGACGTGCTGGCGCAGCACGCCGGCACCGTGCGGGTGCTGCACACGCTGCGGCCGTTCGCCGTCGCCATGGCCGGCGAAGGCGAGTTCGATCCGTGGAAGGACTGACGAGGACGGGCGGGAGGCAACGCCTCCAGCTCACCTTGTATCTGGCACAGCCGACGAGCCAGGCCGAACTCTCGTCATGTCGCGCCGACCGCCTGATATGCCAGGCGCTTGAACTCGAAGAAGAAGGGATTCCAGAACCCCATGTAGCGCTGGGCCATCAGCACGCCGGCGGTGTTGGCGTCAGGGCAGATCCACCAATGGGTGCCTGCAAGCCCGCCCCACTGGAATTCACCAGTCGAGTTCGGAGGATCAAACGGCGTCGGCGCGAAGGTGACGGCGCCACCGAGGCCAAAGCCCTTGCCGGGGATCGGCCCGAAATTGGCGAAGCGGATGGTCTGGCCAACGGGCAGCTGGTTCGTCATCATCTGCCGCAGCGTCTCCGGCTTCAGCAGCGCATCAGAACCGGGCAGCAACGCGCGCACCAGCGCCAGCATGTCGGGCAAGGTCGAGACCAGACCGCCGCCGCCGGACAGTCGCGGCAACGGCCGCCGATAAGCCTGCGGATAAGGCAGATGGTCGGCCCGCGTGAGGCCGGGCTTCATGGGATCGAGCACATCAGCGCCGTTATAGAGTGCGACCAGCCTGCCCTGCTGCGCTTCCGGCACATAGAAGCCTGTATCGGTCATGCCGAGCGGATCGAAGATGCGCGCTTTGAGGAAAGCGTCGAGCCGCTGGCCGGAGACGACCTCGACGACGTGGCCGAGCACGTCGGTCGCCACCGAATATTCCCAGCCGGTGCCGGGATGATAGGACAAGGGCAGATCGGCAAGCCGGTCGATCATGTCGGCGAGCGGCGTCAGCGGATTGAGCACGCGCGCCTCGTTGTAGCCTTTGAACAGCACCGTGCCCGGATCGAAGATGCCGTAGCTGAGCCCGGACGTGTGGGTCAGCAGCTGTCGGATCGTGATCGGGCCCCTCGCCGGCTCGACATCGGCAAGGCTCGCAGCCCCCGGCTTCAACACCGTGCGATGGCCGAGCTGCGGCAGAAATTTCTCGACGGGATCATCGAGCCCGACGCGGCCTTCCTCGACCAGCAGCATGATGGCGCAGGTGACGAAGATCTTTGTATTGGAAAATGCACGAAAAATGTGGTCGGGCCGAAGCGCGGTGTTGGCCTCGCAGTCGGCAAAGCCGACGCATTGCTGGTCGACGACATCGCGCCCCCGCAGCACAGCCCAAGATGCACCGGGGATGATCTCCTGATCGACGTAGCGCTGCATCGCCGTCCGCGCGGCGGAAAAATCAGGTGTCCTGGCGTCCATGTGTTTCCCCAAATTATGGTTGGGAACGATATAGCGCGAATTCGCCGGATATGAAGCCCGCGGCGCAGCTCATTCCTGCTTCATCAGCGCCGTCACGTGCAGGCGACGGCGAATCCGCATGCCCTGCCGCTGATAGAGCGCGATGGCGGACGCGTTGTTCGAAAATACGTGCAGGAAAGGAATTTCGCCGCGCGCCTCGATCTGCCGCGCGACCGCCGCGAGCAGCGCCTGCGCATAGCCGCGGCCGCGATGATCAGGATGCACGCACACGGCCGTCATTTCCGTGAAATTGCCTGGCTTCATCCGCTCGCCGGCCATGGCAACCAGCTCGCCGCCGGCACGGATGCCGAAGAACGTCCCCAGTTCGTGCGTGCGCAGCGCGAACGGGCCCGGCTTGGTCAGCTCTGTCAGCGCCATCATGGCGGGCACGTCGGCGGGTCCCAGCGTGACGATCTCGGCATCGCGGAGCGGGCTGTCGGCGGGCGATCCGATCATCTGCTCGCCGGTCTCGGCGAGCACGACCTTGAAGCCGGCGGGCACGTCCACCGGCTCCGGCGTAAACAGCGCAGCTACTTGCGATCCCGTCATGAGATCACCGAGCGCAGCAAAGCTTGCTGCGGACAGGTCGATCATGTCGGCAAACGGCGTCATGTCCACGGGATAGCGCAGCGCCCGCGGGCCGCCTTCGGCCAGATGCTTCTGGCGCGTTGTCAGAGCGCTCCAGATCGGACGATCCAGCAGCGCCATATCGCTGTCGGACACCGGCCTAATCCTTGTCGAAGCTCACGATCACGGCCGCATTGGCGATGAGGATGGGGTCGTTGGCCACTTCCGTGGCGGAGGGAATCTCCAGCCCGCCCTTGACTGCGTTGACGGTCACTGTGCCGTAAGGCAGCTCCTTGGCGACGGCTTCCTTGTCGACGGCTTCCGGATTGGGCACGGCGATCGTGACGTCGACAAACATGTCGTTCGCGGTCTTCCCGATCATCCGGAAAAAGCCGAGGCTCGAATGCCTGATCGCGTCCGACACCGCACGTTTCGCCGCCTTGGTGGCATCCCTGCCGTGGATGTCGACGCCCATGCCCATCTCGGTGACACAACGAACCCGGGTCATTTCATATTCCTGTGGTTGGTTGGATGTTGCCGCAAGTTGTTATCGCATTCGGGCTGGTCGGCATACCCCGTCATTGCGAGGAGCGAAGCGACGAAGCAATCCAGACTGCCTCTGCGGAACGGCTCTGGATTGCTTCGCTGCGCTCGCAATGACGGGTGTGGCGAAGTGTCGAACACACTTACGCCTTTGACTTTTCATGCGCCCGCAGCTCGTCGACCAGCACCCGCACGTTCTCCGAATAATCGATCGGAATCGAGACAAGGTGCACGCCGCCCTCCTTGAAGGCTGCCTCCAGCGTCGGGCCGAAGCTGTCGATGCTCACGATGCGATGCCCCTTGGCGCCGTAGGCCTTGGCATAGACGACAAAGTCAGGGTTTCCAAAGGTCATGCCGTAATCGGCAAAATGATCTACCGCCTGCTTCCAGCGGATCATGCCGTAGGCGTTGTCCTCGAGCACCAGCACGACGAGATTGAGCTTGAGACGGACGGCAGTCTCCAGCTCCTGGCTGTTCATCATGAAGCCGCCATCGCCGGCAACCGCGAGCACACGGCGGTCCGGATGGAGCATCGCGGCCATCATTGCCGACGGCAGGCCGGCACCCATCGTCGCCAGCGCATTGTCGAGCAGCAGCGTGTTGGCAACGCGAGTGCGGTAGTTGCGCGCGAACCAGATCTTGTACATACCGTTGTCGAGCGCGACGATGCCGTTCTCCGGAATCACCTGGCGGATGTCGTGCACGATCCGCTGCGGTGTCGGCGGCCAGCGCGCCTCGGTGGCGCGATCGGCGATGTGCCTGAGAATCTCTTCGCGTAGCGGCAAAAGCGCCGCCGCCTGCGGCAGCTTGCCTTCGAGCCGGTCGGCGAGCAGCTCCAGGCTCGGGCCGACGTCGCCGACGACCTCGGCGTCTGGAAAATAGACCAGCTCCACGCTCGCCGGTGTATAGCTCACGTGAATCACCTTCGGCCCCGCCGGCCCCATGATGAAGGGTGGCTTCTCGATGGGGTCGTGGCCGATCGCGACGATCAGGTCGGCGGCATCGATCGCGTCATGAACGTAGTCGCGTTCGGACAGCGCGGCGGTCCCCATATAGAGGTTGGTGCCGCCGGGCACGGTGCCCTTGCCCATCTGCGTGGTGAAGAAGGGAATGCCGGTCCGCCGCACGAAGCTTGCGATGCCATGCGTCGACCGCGGCCGGCTGGTCGCCGCGCCCATCATCACCAGCGGACGCTTTGCAGCCAGGATCATCTCGGCGGCACGGTCGAGCGCGGCACGATGGGCGACCGGAATTTCGATCGGATGGACCGGGATCACCGGGACGGCGGATACTTCGTCGCCCGCGATATCTTCTGGCAATTCGAGATGAACCGGCCCGGGCCGTTCTTCCATCGCGACGCGAAAGGCGTCGCGCACCACGGTCGGGATGCTGGAGGCGCTGACGATCTGCCGCGACAGCTTCGTCAGCGGCTTCATGGTCGCGACCACGTCGACGATCTGGAAGCGCGCCTGCCGGCTGCTCATGATCGGCTTCTGACCGGTGATCAGGATCATCGGCATCGCACCGAGATGTGCATAGGCCGCGCCGGTGGACAGATTGAGTGCGCCGGGTCCAAGCGTCGATAGACACACGCCGGGCCTGCCGGTCAGCCGCCCATGCGTGGCAGCCATGAAGGCTGCGGCCTGCTCGTGGCGCGTCAGGATCAGCTCGATCCTGGAGGTGCGGAGCGATTCGACGAGATCGAGATTCTCCTCACCGGGGACACCGAAGATGCGGTCGACGCCCTCGTTCTCCAGCGCGGCGACAAACAGGTCCGATCCTTTGACTTTGTGGTCCTGTCCGCTCATGTGGTCTCCGCTTGCTGTACGTCCCACGCTCCGGGAGCGGCCGCATGGTAGCGGCTCGCAGCACGGGCACAACTCACAAAGAGGCGCGCGAGAGCTCCAGTCTCGTCATTGCGCGCAGCGAAGCAATCCAGAGTCGCTCCCGGATCCATTTCTGCACTGCTTCGCTGCGCTCGCACTGAGAGAGTGTGGAGCGACAGCATCCACCTCTCGCGTGTCCCGGCCGCGGTGCGGCACGCGTGACCGGCGGCTCGCGCGGCATCGCCGCGGCGATCTCCGGTCGGTGGCGCAAGGGAAGCGCGGTTGCGATCAATTGTGCGCCTATGCGAGGACCTCCTGGCATGCCCAAAGCGATTGACAGCAGGATATACCTGACTAAAGTCAGACATCATGCTCGACCCCGTCTCCCGCGTCCGCCGCTTCAACCGCGCCGTCACTTCCGCTGTCGGTGCGCTGGATACCTCGTTCCTGGGCCGCGGCCGGCCGCTTGGCGCGGCGCGGGTGCTCAACGCGATCGGCCACGGCCGCTCGGACGTGGCGGAGATCCGCGACCATCTCGGTCTCGATTCCGGGCTGATGAGCCGGCTGCTTCGCAGCCTCGAGGACGAAGGGCTGATCGAGACCAATGCACGCGAAGACGATGCGCGCCGGCGCATGGCAAAGCTCACGCGCGCGGGCCGGCGCGAGTTCGCAGCCTATGAGGCGCTGTCGAACGCGCAGGCGGGCGGCATCCTCGCGCAACACTCGCAAGCCGAGGCGCTGCTGGCGGCGATGGACCTGATCGCCTCCGCGCTGACGCGCGAGCGTGTCAGACTGGACGAGATGGACCCGCAAAGCGCGGAGGCCCGCTATTGCCTCGGCGAGTACTATGCCGAGCTCGGGCGCCGCTTCAAGCAGGGCTTCGACGTGTCGCGCTCGCGTGATCCCGATGCCAAGGACATGCGCCGGCCGCGCGGCACGTTCATCGTTGCGATCTCGGACACGCTGCCGATTGGCTGCGTCGGGCTGAAGGGCACCGATCACGGCTATGCGGAGATCAAGCGGCTGTGGGTGGCGCCCGCCGCGCGCGGGTTGCGGCTCGGCCGCCGCCTGATGGATGCGACCGAGGATGCTGCGCGCGAGCTCGGCATCAGGCTGCTGCGGCTGGACACCAACAGCGCGCTGCCCGAGGCCGGCCAGCTCTACCGCAGCACCGGTTGGCGCGAGATTCCTCGCTTCAATGACGATCCCTATCCCGATCTGTTCTTCGAAAAGCGGCTGTGACGCCGCGAGGCGAATTCGCCTCCTGCTGCGTTATCCTTGCAGCATGGGAGCTTCACGATGAACAGCGCCGACCTCGCCGACCGCTATCGCAATTACATCGCCTGCCTGAACCGGCAGGACTGGCCGGGCCTCGGCCAGTTCGTGCATGACGATGTCGTCCGCAACGGCCGCCCGCTCGGCCTGTCTGGCTATCGTGCGATGTTGGAGCAGGACTTTCGCGACATCCCGGATCTGCGTTTCAACATCGCGCTGCTCATCTCAGATCCGCCCACCATCGCCTGCCGGCTGGCATTCGACTGCACGCCGGCCGGACAATTCCTGGGGCTCGAGGTGAACGGCAGGCGCGTGTCCTTTTGCGAGCACGTCTTCTACGCGTTTCACAATGGAAGGATCCGGCAGGTCTGGTCGGTGATCGACAAGGCGGCGATCGAGGCGCAGCTCTGATGCTGCGCCTCGATCATGAACTTATGCCGGCGCCGCTGCCACCTCGCCTTGCGGCTTTGCGAACGGGCGGAACGTCATTGCCATCAGGAACGCCCCGAGACCCATCGCCCAGGAGGCGATATAGAGCCAGGCATAGCTCGAGAACGCGTCGTAGATCAGGCCGCCGGCGAGCGGACCGGTTGCCATGCCGAGGCTGCCGGCCATCGCCGTGCCGCCGATCACCGTGCCCATCATCTTGAGCGGAAAGTTCTCGCGGATGAGGACGGCGTAGAGCGGCATGGTGCCGGCATAGATGAAGCCGAAGACGGCGCCGACCGCGTAGAACGTCGTGAGCTGATGCGCGAAGACGTAGGCGAGCGCACCGAACGCCTGGAGCAGGAGGCCCGAGACCAGCACGCGCTTGGCGCCAAAGCGGTCGCCGAGCACGCCGAAGGCGATGCGGCCGCCCAGGCCGGCAAAACCTTCGATGCTGTAGATCGTCACTGCCGCGACCAGCGGAATGCCGCAGCTCACGGCATAGCTGACGGTGTGGATGATCGGACCGGAGTGGGTGGCGCAGCAGAAGAAGTTGGTGGCGAGCAGGATCAAAAATTGCGGCGAGCGCAATGCCTCGCCCATCGACATCTCGCTTTGCCCGGCGCCCTCGCCCGCTGGTGCGGCGGCCGCGTGCGCGAGCGCCGGCGGACGGCGCACCAGCAACGAGACCGGGATCATGATGGCGCCGACCACCAGGGCGACAATCTGCATCGAGGTCCGCCAATCATGGCCGGAAACGAGCCAGGCCGCGAACGGCGCCATCGTCATCGGCGCCATGCCCATGCCGGCGGAGACCAGCGACACGGCGAGGCTGCGATGGGTCTCGAACCAGCCGGTCACGGTCGCCATCATCGGCGCGAAGATCGCCGCGCAGGCCGCCCCGACCAGGAGCCCGAACACGAACTGGAAAACGATCAGCGAGGTCGCATGGCTCGCGGCGAACAGGCTCAGCGCCAGCACGGTCGATCCCGTCAGCACCACCGGCCGCGGCCCAAATCGATCCGTCAGCGTGCCCCAGGCCATGCTGGTGAAGGCCATTGCCAGAAAGCCGATCGTCATCGCGCTGGAGATGCCGGTCACCGACCAGCCGGTGTCCTTCGCGATCGGCTGCAGGAACACCGGCAGCGAAAACATGCCGCCGATCGCAACGCAGCCGAGCAGGCCGCCGGCGGCGACGATCACCCAGCGATAGGGGGATTGGGTCATTTGGGTCTCCCGTTCAGGTCTGTCTTGCGTGGAAGACGAATGGGAACAGCCGGGGTCGACAAGCCGACGTAAAATTTTGCGGCACGTTTTGTGATCTGCCAGTAAAAGTCGCGAAAACAACCCCATGCACAGTAGCCGGGTGCTGCAAGATCAACGACTTAGGGTGCTTGCACCTCACGATGTGCGAACCGCGATTTGACACGTCGGGCAAAACAGCTGCACAATGGCATCATCCCGCTGATCCTGACCTGGTCCACGATTGCGATCGTGACCATTCGTCCGTCCGCTCTCCAGACGCTCGCCGCGCCGCGTGCGGCTGTGTCCGACGATGCGTCGCGATGTCTCCTCCATCGGCGCGCTGAAATGCAGGGAACCCATCCATGCCGAAGATCGACCTCGCCACGGTGCCGGCCCGTAAGGGCTCCGGGTATCCGGCGCCCTTCAGCACCCCATGCGCCGACCGCATCCGGCAGCGGCTCGGTGATGCCGGAGGCCTGTCGGATTTCGGCGTCAACCTGATGCGCCTGCCGCCGGGCGGTTGGTCGAGCCAGCGGCACTGGCATTCGCACGAGGACGAATTCGTCTATGTGCTGGAAGGCGAAGTGACGCTGATCGAGAACGACGGCGAAACCGTGCTGCGCGCGGGCGATTGCGCCGCCTTCCCCAAGGCAAGCGGCAACGGCCATCACATGATCAACAGATCGAAGGCGACGGCGGTCTATCTCGAAATCGGCTCGCGCTCGCAAGACGACCTCATCACCTGCTCCGACATCGACATGATGAGCCCGGCATCCGACGGCCGCTTCCTGCACAAGGACGGCACGCCGTATCCGGACGCGTGAAGCGGACGCAACGGGCGATGCTCCAATAATTGGCAAATGGTAGAAGCCCTGCATGACCATCCGCCCCCTCCTCCGCTACCCCGACCGCCGACTCGCGACGCCGGGGTGGCCCGTGACCGCGTTCGACGACGGCTTGCGCGAACTTGCGCACGACTTGCTCGACACGATGCGCGCCGCGCCGGGCATCGGCATCACCGCGCCGCATATCGGCGTGCCCTTGCGCGTCGTGGTGCTCGAGCTCAACGCCGGGGACGGCCCGCTCACCTATGTCAATCCGGTCATTGAATGGGCCTCGCCCGAGATGATCCTGCATCGCGAAGGCAGCGTCTCGATGCCCGGGGTCAACGACGAGGTCCAGCGCCACGCGCGCGTGCGGATCAGCTATCAGGACCTCGACGGCAACACACGAACCGAGGAATCGGACGGCCTGCGCGCGGTGTGCCACCAGCACGAGATCGACCAACTCGACGGGATGTTCTGGATTCAGCGGCTGTCGCGGCTGAAGCGGGAGCGACTGGTGAAACGGTTCGAGAAGATATCGCGAAGTTGAGGCGTCGCCGGGGCGGCGATGATGCTCATTCGCATGAAGAGTTATGGCCCGGCGGTCATGGATAACGGCCTGTCCGTTGCTCGCGATCCGCTGGGACAGGCCGAGGACCTATTTCAGCGGCAGAAAGAGCTCCGCGACCGTCTCATGCTCCGGCACCTCCGGGAAGAAGCTCAGCCGCTGGCAATAGATCGGGAAGTCGCGCGCTTCCTCGCCGCTGGCCGGAAGCCAGTCGCGATAAAGATAGAGCGCGGCGGGCTCCAGATTGTTGGTGTAGCCGACCACGCGCAGCACGGCGCAGCGGCCGCCGGGGATCTCGCCGGCCTTGATCCCTTCGCCATTGGCCACGATCGCCCGGTCGGTACCGACGCAAAGGTCCACGCTGTAGTCGGCGGGCGAGGCAGGACGCCGTTCGGAGCGCCAGACGTTGAAGGTCGGATTTGTCCTGGGGTGCAGGCCCGCTGCCTTGCGCCACGCGATGAAGCGCTGGAGGGTAGCTTGTAGCGTTGCCGGGTCGCCTCGATGCTCCATGATCGCCACCTTCGTGGTGGGCACATCGCGGATCGTCACGTCGTCACGGGTAAAGGTCGTCTGCATGAGCTTGCTCCTCGCGTTGTCGAGAGGCCCGAAGGCCGCAAGCCACGGTTCCCAGTCGGGAGATTTCCGGAACGACGACGGCGATTGCCCGAACCGTTGCCGAAAGGCGCGGGCGAAGGCGTCCGGTGCGTCGTAGCCGGCCTCGATCGCGATGTCCGTGACTCTCTGCGCGTCCGTGTAGGCGAGCTGATGCGAAGCGCGCTTCATGCGGGCGAGCTGGACATAGCGATGCACGGACAGCCCGAAGGTCGCCGAAAACTGCCGGTGGAAATGAAATTTCGAGAAGGCCGCAACACCGCTCAACGTGTCGAGGTCCAGATCATGGTCGAGATGCCGGTCGATATGGTCCAACACCCGTCGCATCCGGTCCTGATAGGTTTGCAGCGCCGCCTTCATCGTCCTTCCTCCGTGGCGGCTCCAGTTAGCTGCGGACGGCCATGGCGTGCTCGACCGATCTTGCGGTTTGTACTGTCGTCGCCCGGCTCGACCGGGCGACCCAGTACGCCGCGGCCTCTCGGTTCAATCATGATCGTCTCTGGATACTGGATCACCCAATCAAGTCGGACGATAACACCGAGCGTGTGGCGCGAACGGGCGCCTCGGCCACCCTACCCGCCCGCCATCAGCTCCTTCGCCAGCGCCATGTAGGCCGGCAGTGTCACGGGATCGTTGGCGGCGTTGCCCGCCATGGGATGCGAGGCATAGCGGGCGATCACCATTTCGGCTTTGGGATCGATGTAGATGCCCTGGCCGTGGACGCCGCGCGCCATATAGGCGCCGTGGGCATTGTGGCTGACCCACCATTGATTGCGGTAGGAGGCGCCCGGCAGCGTGGTGTAGCCGGCCGGCTTGAATTTCTGGGGATCGCCGCCGCGCGCGATGTCCTCGACCACAGACGAAGGCACGATCTGGCGGCCGTTGAAGCGGCCGTGATTGCGCATGGTCTCGCCGAAGCGGGCGAGATCGCGCAGTATCGTGGAGAGACCGCCACCGCCGCTCTCGGTGCCGATGCGGCCGACGTGATAATGCGCGTCCTCCTCTGCACCCATCGGCTGCCAGATGCGCTCGGAGAGAAGATCGGACAGCGTCATGCCGCTGACGCGGCAAATCCAGGCCAGCACGTCGGTGTTGATCGTCTTGTAGGCAAAGGCCTTGCCGTGCTCGCCCTGCTTCTTCTGCGCGATGAGGAAATCGAAGATCGTGGTCGCGCCGTCATAACCCGGCGGGATCGGCGCCATGCCGTTCGCACGTCGCAATCCCCACACATCCGAATTCTTGTCGGTGTAGACCTCCGTGTATGCGAGCCCCGTGGTCATATCCATGACCTCGTGCACGCGCGCGTCGGCGAACGCGCTTGCCTTCAGCTCCGGCACATAATCCGTGACGGGCGCCTGCGGATCGATCTTGCCCTCGGCGACCAGCATGCCCGCCAGCACGCCGGTGAACGACTTCGTCACCGACATCGCGATATGCGGTTTGTGCGGCTTCAAGGCACCGAAATAGCGCTCATAAATCAGCTTGCCCCGATGCAGCACCGCGATGCCGTCGGTGTAGGTCTCCTCCAGCATTTTTGCGAACGTAAGCGGGCGGCCGTCCATCGTAATCGAGGCGACCGCGCCGATGTCATGGTCCTCCCGCGGCAGCACCGACGCCGGCCCCGCCCCGCGCCAGACGTTCACCGTCGGCACCAGCTGGCGGATGTTGCTCCAGGCCCAGCGCAGTTCGGGGAAGCTGCGGAACGAGCCGTCCTGGAAGGTGATGATGCGGTCGGGGGACGGCGGGAAGCCGCGCATCCAGCCGAGGGTCTCGGGGTCGGTGGTGGTGGAGGTGGGCTGTTGGCTGGGCGCGATCGCAGTGGGCATTATGGCGAGTTCCTGACGTTGATTTTGGGTTTCCTATCATGGACGAAAGCGGCGGACATAAAGCCCTCGCCGGAGCGCCGAGGGCTTGCCAACGGACGGTGAGATCAATCCTTCGTTGTCATTGACAACCTCTGGTAATATAGAAGACAAGTTCTCTCACTTTTAAAACAGCTCCGTTCCGGCGCGTTAAAACTGTATTGTGCCCCAGGGACATGTCCTGCGACGTTACTCCGGAAAGAGATGACCAGATCATTGATCTGTTGCCGCCCCAAGTGGACGACCGACAATCTTCGGTCACTCCTCCTGCGCCTCATCCGCTCGACTTCGACTGGCGCTATGACGACGCCACTGCGGAAGCGCTCGTAAGCTTACTAGGGAATACCACTCCTATAGTCGCCATAGGAGCTCCAACTGTTGCTCGCCTCCTGGAAGCAGCCGGTAGCGACGTAACGCTGGTGGATCGTCAACCTCTCCAGGCAGTCCGCCGACAGATTGTGTGTGACGCGGCCAATTTTGGCGCGGACCGTAGCTACGGTGCGGCGCTCGTCGATCCACCATGGTATCCTGCTCAGCTCGCGAGCTGGTCCGCGGCAGCTGCCAGGGCTGTCGGCCCGGGCGGCACGGTCTTCGTTTCAGTATGGCCTGACACAACGAGACCTTCAGCGGCCGCAGAGCTGACGCTCCTATTCAGTCAATTTTCGCACTGGGCTCAGGTCAACCGCAATGCAGCAGCACTTCACTATGTGACGCCTCTGTTTGAGGCGGTAGCGCGCAAATATGGAGGCGATACCGATTTATCGAAATCACCGCTGATCGGAGAACTTGTGCGACTTGATGTCCGCGTTATCCCATCAGCTTGTCCACCAAGGGAAACAGCAGCCGAGTGGTTGCGTTTGACGATCGATGACTACCAGCTGGCGATAAGGCGCCGACCTGGCGATGGCCCAATTAGGATGCAGCGTGTTGCATCGGCGGACGGATGGCACTGGCCATACGTCAGTGCTCGCGCGCCGGGTATTGATCAAATCGATATCTGGAGCTCCAGTGGCGAAGTCGCGACACTAGGATCATCGGAGCGCATGATCACCACGTTACGGGCGGCCTTGCGCGCTTCGGATTACAACGACTTCGAACGGGCACTGATCGAAGCGCCCGGCCTTCTCGCGTGGCACATCCCGCGCCCACCATATCGGAGAGTGATCCAATGGCACCACCGGCAATAGCCCTTCGATTCCGCGACACCACGCCGGGAATTGACACCATTGCAGCGCACCGCGAGTTGATCGCTCAAACAGGTCGCGTCGGATGGGGCTGGTGGAAGAAGACGTTCGAACCCGCCGAGACGGAAAAGATCGTAACGCTTCTAAACGACCAGCAGGAGATCGGAGTCGTCCTTATCGACCGGACGGCCGAACGCGCGTACCTGTGCGCTTGCGTGGGATTCGTCGAACCAAAGGCGGCAGAAACGGGCATCGTTCCTGCGTACTACAGACACGATCTTGACAAGACAGCCGGCGTATTCATCCTTCGGTCCATAGAAGACCAAAGATACGACCAGACGCTGGCTGATGCGATCAGGGAGCAAACCTTCCTGTGGATCGGCGCAGTGGCCGATCCTGCTCTTGGCCACATAGCATCGGCCGCTGAGGCGCCGGGTCGATCATGTGTCCTTCATCTATCTGACCTGCACTTCGGAAAAGACTACGGCTTCCGCCTCCAGGACGAGGACGTCGGGATTGGTGACGGCCGCCAGACGCTCACGGCATGTATAGTCGCCGATCTCGATCGCCTTGGCCTGACGAACGACGTCGCCGCTGTGATCGTGACCGGAGATTTTATGACGCACGGTGACTGGGCTGCTGCACCACGTCGCGCGGCGCTTGCTGAGTTTGAAGCATTGCGTAAGCGGCTGGGGCTGCAGAAGGATCAGATCATCGTAGTACCTGGCAATCACGACGTTGTGCGGTATTCCGATGCTTCCACAGTCACCGTTCGCGAGAACGCAGTAGAGAAACAGGCCAATTATGAGCACGAAACGATGTTCAGAACCTTCGTCGACGAGTTAGTCGGCCGGGATTGGAAGGCATCGCTAAACTACGTCCGCAGAGTGCATCTTGGCGCGGCTGATCTCGACGTCTGCGTGCTGAACTCATGCACAATCGCTGCGACTGAATGGACAGAGTACGGCTATGTCGGGCGCAACGGCCTGGATGCCATAGCTGATCTGGCAAAGCAAAAGGTGGAACGCCCGACGTTCCGGTTTCTCGCTATCCACCACCATTTGCTCCCCGTGGCAAACGTGGAAGCCCCCAAATCAAAAGGCGTCACGTTGACGCTGGACGCGTCCGAAATATTAGCCGCAGCACAGCGCGCGGGCGTCAACGTGGCTCTTCACGGACATCAGCACAAACCGAAGATCGCCATGTATCAAAGCCTTCCGCTCAATGGCGATTCAGCTGGTACGCCAATCCACGTTATCGCTAACGGCAGCGCGGGTGCAAAGAATGAACGGCTGCCTCCCGGCGAGCGAAATACTTATTGCCTATTCCGTCTTCGAGCAGACGCGATCGACATGTGGATACGGGAATTGCGGCTTGACGCGGTCGCCGGAGCGCAGGTGTTCCACGGCGCACTTCCAATAACTCCGGTTGTCGCCTGACTAATCCAGTGATCGATACGTGGCGACGCCGCACGCTCCTACTCCCACTCTATCATTTCGAAGGGCGTTTCGTCGTTGATTTGTAAGCACAAATTTCCAAGACTGACGGACAAATGCCGACGGTATACCCGCCGCAATTTTTTCGTCTTGAATTCACAGAATTATTTGTGCCGCTCGGAATACTGACGATTCCGCTACCTATCGGAGTCAATCGACTGAATAGGTCTGCATGCGTAGCGGAAATCGCCACTGCTCGTACTGGCACGGCGTAGCTTCATATACCGTCAGAGATCAGGAAAGCGCTGGTTTGGTCGTCCGACTGTCCCCTACACCGCTCACTCCCACTACTGCGCGCTATCGAGCAAGTCCGCTTTACGAAGACCTGCCGAGGCCGTTTCTGCGACGCGGTTCAAAGCGCCGGTGCTTTGCAACCACGCGGTGAAGGTATGACGCTTTCAAGTTCGAAACAGCTAGCGTGGCTCCTCAGCTCTCTCTCGTACCCTCGTATCGGAGGTACAGATGCCAACCCGACTCTCTGCGCCAACATTCTGGATGGGCCGCCAAAACCCGGTGTCGTGCGCGATAACTCTCCAGCTCGAAATTACCTGCCCAGCATCTTCTTGATGCCGGCCAACCCGACACGCAAGAATGCGTCCGAATGGATATACAAATACTGCACGCCGTGCTCCAGACAGGACGACAGTTCGGCAGATGTAACGAGCGTGCCGGCGATTTTGCCGGCCGCACGAATCTTCTTCACCGCGAAAGTAACCCGCTCGATGACGGCAAGCGGGCGCGGTTGTCCGAACGGCGGAGCTGGCGGATAGCCCATGTTCTGGGAGAGGTCGCCGGGGCCGATGAAGAAGACATCGACGCCTTCAACCGCAAGCAGGCTGTCGATGTTCTCGATCGCCTCCGGTGTCTCGATCATGCAGATGATCAGCCGCTTCTCGTGATCGGCGGGCACGCTTAGCGCACAGCATCGACGATGGCGCGTGCCTGGTCAGCCGTATCGACCATCGGCACCATCAGCCCGTCGGCGCCTGCGTTCAGGTAGCGGATCAGGATCGGGCGCTCATGGGAGTGCGGGCGAACGATCGCCGCACCGCCTGCGCCGCGGATGGCTTGTGCCGTCACGCGCACATCATCAAAGTTCCAGGTGCCGTGCTCGCAATCTAGGAAGATCGCATCCGCGCCGAGTTCCACCAGGCGCACCGCCAGCCCTGATGACGAATGATGCGGCGTGAACGTGGTCATCGCTTCGCCATTGGCAAGACGCTCGCGCTGTTTGGCTCCGTTCACGATAGGTCCTTTTCTCAATCGGCTTGTCGCCGAGGCCTTCGGGTGCGCCGACCCAACGAACCGCCTCGATGTCGACGGAGGTGTCGCGCATGAAGGTCGGGCAGATGTGCAGTTCGGGGATCACGGCGCCCCTTCTGCAGGTTGGCGCAGAGCAGCACCGCGCGCGCCACGTCGTACGGATTGAGCGTCACGGCGCGCTCGCCTTCGAGCGGCGGCCGGGCGCGATTGTCCATGATCGGCGTATCGGTCTCGCCGGGCAGGATCGTCGTGGCGCGAATGCCCTGGTTCCGATAGGTGTTGTGCAGGAACGTCATGAAATTCTTGACACCGGCCTTGGCGGCACCATACGCGGCGCCGCCGAGCAGGTTCAGGTTGACGACGGCAAGCGAGGAAATCGTGATGATCGTGCCCTCCTTCCTCGCGATCATGTCCTCCAGCACGGCCTGGGTCAGGTTGAATACCGCGGTAAGATTGACGTTCACCGTGGCGTTCCACTCGACCTCGCTGATGAACCGCGCTCGGATTCTTGAAGCGCTGGTCCCGCTTGGTTATGTTGAGAAAACTGACGAAGGATATGTTTGGACGGACGTCGAGCCCGTAATGCGCATTTTGTACGGGTTCAAAAGTCTGTCAGATCCAGACGCTTTTGAGCCCCGAGAGTAAGCGCGGTAGGCTTCGAACTGGACATCATCCGAAATGAGATTCTCGGTCCGGTGTGGCGTAGATGCGCAGAAATCTCGTCGCGACCTCCCGAATAACCGAGGCCTCGAAAGAATCGGCCAAGGTAACGCTTCCTTCCTCCATATCATTTGGGGAGCCCGGCACGCCGCAATCCTTCTTCGTATCGCGAGATGTCTTCGGCACGCCGATAAGGTCCCAGCACGTTTTTGAGGTTGGAAACCCGCAGTGTAGGATTGAGTTTGCGCAGGCGCACGACCGCCTTCTGCGCTAGATCCAACCGCCCCGCCATCGCATTGCTCGCAGCGCCAATACGAAGTAGAGGTTGAGAGTTTGGATTGTCCTGCAACGCCATTGCCGCCCACGATGCCGCTTCGTCATAGCGGTTCAGGAAGAAATTTGCATGCGCAGTCCCAGCTCGCATCGGTGCGATCCACGGATCAAGCGGGCTCAGGCGTATGGCACGCGTGAAGCGCTCGATCGCTAGCTCGTACTCGCCGAGCCAATTCTTTACCCAGCCACCGCAATCCCACGCCTCGGCCACATTGGAATTGAGCGCAAGCGCGCGATCGATTAAAGCGGCGCCTCGATCGAGATCGCGAACAACATATGCCAATGCCCATCCACTATCAGCGAGCGCGATCGCATCATCCCTACCTAGTTCAACCGCTCGCTGAGCGAGCCTCGATACCTCGGCAACCTTTGCCGGTGTGAGCGAAATCCAGCCAAAGGCCTTGGCATTGGCATAGCAAAAGGCGGCACGAGCGTAGGCTGTCGCAAAGTCTGGGTCGAGCTTGATCGCGCTGTTGAATAGTTGCAGTGCCTCGTTGCACGCTTGCTGACTAGCATCTTGATAAGACTTAGCTAAACCGCGCAAGTAGTGATCATAGGCGTCGAGACGCTCGGTCTGCTTGCATCTGGCGCGCTCGATCTCGGCTTTTTCAACCGCCGGCGCGATCGCTCCGACAATGCTCTCCGTCACCTGGTCCTGCAGATCGAAAATGTCGCCGAGCCCACCATCAAACCGGTTCGCCCAAAGATGCACGCCAGTAGCGGTATCGACAAGCTGACCCGTGATGCGCACTCGGTTTGCGGCCTTGCGAACGCTTCCTTCCAACACATAGCGCACTCCAAGCTCACGCCCGACTAGCTTCACGTCGACGGCGC
This sequence comes from Bradyrhizobium sp. 153, assembly GCF_023073835.1. Taxonomy (NCBI): domain Bacteria; kingdom Pseudomonadati; phylum Pseudomonadota; class Alphaproteobacteria; order Hyphomicrobiales; family Nitrobacteraceae; genus Bradyrhizobium; species Bradyrhizobium sp. 153. The sequence continues at coordinate 168,972 of NZ_JADPKH010000027.1, forward strand.
GCCCCTTGTATGTGAAGCTGGAGTTGCGGGCGATGACAAACAGCGCCTTGAAATGTGATAGCGCTGTGATGATGTCCTCGACCATTCCATCGGCAAAGTAGTCCTGTTCTGGATCCCCGCTAATGTTGGTGAAAGGCAATACGGCAATCGACGGTTTGTCCGGTATCGCGAGTGTGGGGTGTGCCGATTGTGTCCGCAGTCCGATATCCGGTGTTGCAATCCGGAAGACGCGGACCGGGCGGGCGATGTTTTTGAGCTGCCGCTCACCCAGATCCTCGAAGCCAAGACCCAGCTTGTCGCGCACCTGATCGTGTACGACTCTGCTTACGCAGATCCCATTGGCTTCGGCGAGGCCTTCGAGCCGTGCTGCAACGTTAACGCCATCGCCATAAATATCGTCGCCGTCAATGATGATGTCACCGAGGTTGATGCCGACGCGGAACTCGATGCGATGGTCCGTCGGTACGTCCGAGTTACGCTCCTGCATCGCGCGCTGGACCTCGACCGCACATTGGACGGCTTCGATCACGCTGGGGAATTCGATCAGAAGGCCATCGCCGGTTGTCTTGACGATGCGGCCCTGGTGCTCGGCAATGTTCGGGTCGATCAAATCTCGTCGATGCGACTTGAGCGTCGCCAAGGTTTCTGCCTCATCGACACCCATCAGCCGGTTATAGCTGACAACGTCGGCGGCGATGATGGCGGCGAGCTTCCGGGCCATGCGCATACCCGTTCCCGTTCGGGGCTCAGGAAACCAGTCTACCCGAAGAGGTGCCAATGGTCATCCGGTCCGTAGCGCGGTTGCGGCAGCGCGTTTGCCGCGCTCTGAATTGATGAGTTCATGGCTTGCTCCCTGGGCAAACCACTCAAGCTGAGTTTCGAAAAATTATTCGGTAAATCACCCTATGTGTGTGAAATCACCCACACTCATAATTTTATTTTGACATATCGATGAGGCTTCTTCGCTGTAGAGAGAGAATGTTTGCTTTGGGCCCTGGCTGTGTGAAAACGCCAAGACGCTTGAGCGCGCTCGCCGATTGGATATTCCGCAAGTCTTGCTGACAGAAATTCCATCGCGCTGCCCAACACCCCCGTCGTTCGCAGGTATTTAGGAAGTCGCTCGGTCTGGGTTGGGGACCCATTCCTCCGCGGTTGAGTCCCAATGATGGGTGTCGTCGAAATGCTTCCAGAGTGGCTGCTTTTGTTTTCTTTCGCCGTTCTGCCGGTTTGCCTCTGTGCGGACGACAAGCGCCACAGCCATCATTACCCATTCGCGAGCACTATGTCGGGAGTTCCGTTTGATTGCTGCGAGCATTGGAGGCCTCCGTCAAGGTAAGAACCTTTCCTCACATTAGCGCGCGCCACGAGCGAAGCGATGCAAGCTACTTCACAGGCCGTCAAGATCTTCGACATAGCCGAGGGCGATCACGGCGCGGCGAACGCGAGCAAATCGTCGGCTCTTCCGTTAAGCCTCAAGGGCAGCGGTCGGCAGCCGTGGGCGGAGGTTCATCATAAGGGAGCCGCAGGCGACCCGAAAAGCCAGTCCACCTTCCATTGCAGAGGAGCAGATCGAAGCCGACAACCCGTTGGCGCGCGGGCGAGCGTCGGTTTGCTCGGCCCGGCACCTGCAAGTGTCCTTTCCGTCGCAAGATGGAATGGGCCCGGAATAAAAGCAGCAATCCCTGCAACAATGGGCTCGCCCAACGATGCCGCTGCAATCGTGATTGTCATCAAAGATATGGCGACTACAAGCACATCGATCACAATGCGCTTCGAAAAGTGTTTCGTCATGAGTTGAGCCCTCACAACCGAGATGAAGTACTGCGCAGTTACAATCTTAGTTCGTACACAAATGGGTATCCCGAGCCATCGCCGCTTGTTCGTTTGCGGCCTCGAGGAGAGCCCCATGTCTCGCGGCCGCTTCAATTCGGCGCGCCGTAACTGATTTCGTGCTGCGTGTCTGTCCTGCCAAGACTGCCCTGATTAGCACGATCATAATCGGCTGCCAGGCTTTCAGGATTTTGTCCCGCAATCAGAAGCTGTTTCCGCATTTCAGCGAGGCGGGCGCGACAGTATTCGCGATAGAGCAGGTCGATTATGGCGGGCATGGGGCCCCCATCGTTGAGTATCGCTATGAGATATTCCGATTTTCTATGAGATATTCCGATTTTCGGATAATCTAAGCCCCAGCGATGGCTGTCCGATGTGAGCCCATCCACAGGCTGCGCCAATCTTCAAAGAATGATCAGCTGACCTGCTTGTCGGTGCAAAAACGGAACAGGGCTAATTACCTAAAATTTAGTATAGCAGCCTTTTGCTTCAGCAAAACTTCGTCAAACAACTCAAGATCGCTGTTGCGCGAATAAAAATCCAACCACCGCGCGAAATGAGTTACCACAGGATGTAAGCACCGTTGGCTACAACGCCGCCTGTTAGCCACCGTACCGAAGCAAGAATGGATCAACCGAGGCAGCTAGTCGGTCTGCCACTTGCATGTTCGGCGTGGACTGCTTTTCAGTAGGCAGCGAGCCGAGAGAATTGACGGCCAGCCCGGTACCAGCGGCAAGAACAGCTATTACAATCGCGGAGAGATATTTGATCCTCATGGCGATGATCCTCCCATCGCTGACGACAAGACAATTGTGTTCGCTGAAGATTTGTTCCGTTGCGGGCAGGTCCGTGGTTGCGAACGATGCAAAAATTTTGGCCCGGATTGAAAAAATTTTGGCCGGGATTGAGGCGTCCTCCCGGCTAAACCGCCGCGCGCGTCTATCAGAACATCCCGATCGAGGCGAAAAGCGCAACCTCGATTAGGACAGTGAGGCTCATGATGCCGACAGTGAGAATTGCTTCGCCCGGTGGTAGAGGCGTCATAGCGTGCCTCGCATATTGCGAAGCCCCGAAGCCCAATAGAAGCTCGCGACCCAGCCGAAGTCTCTTATGGGTCCAAATCCCGACGTCCTGTCCGAACTTCACTCCAGCGCGTCAGCCCAGACATCTGCGTCAGGCTGGAGTTGGCCGGAGCAGGTGTTGACCCGGCGGTCTATGGCGCCGCGGTCTTGGGCAGCAAGCCGGACGTATCTTCGCACTAAGATAATTCGGAACGAAGTGTCTCGGCGCGACTTGGCCCGATGAGACCGTCGCTCGCCGTCAACTAAACGGCGCAGGTCGCGGATAGCCAAAGGTCTTACGCAAGACCCGCTGTTCTCAACTACAAAGCGCTCGCGCAGATAGCCAAAAGCGGCGGTCTCCAGTTTCACAGAATACCCGGAGGCGGAAAAGCTGCGGAAGGCAGGCGCTGGTTTCTAAATCTCCGCGCCCTTTTGTCGAAGGAGACCCCGCTATGCCATACTGCGACGACATAGACTACAAACACAGCAGAGCAATTATGAAAGTGATTGGGCAGCAACTGCGCGTGTCGCTGAAGCCTACACCGGAGCAACCGGAGAGCTTTGGAGCCCAAATCGAACGGATTCGGGAATCAGAGGAGCACCGCTCACCATCAATCACCCCCGCTGACGAATGCGAGGGAAAAGGTGGCTGAAGCCGGATCGTGTTCGAATTACGTTTGCGCACTCCTCGGCAAATACAGATTGCACCCGTTGGGTAGAACAGGCTGGCAGCGTTGAATCGTCGTCCGTTCCGGGTCAAAACGCGAGCGATTCAGCCTGGGCAAATTTTGTCCGTCATGCCTCAACAAGCGGACCTCCTGGAGCGAAGCTGCCACTTCGCCGATGGGCCAAATCCGGATCGGATTTCAAACGCGCGGCTCGCTCAGCCCTTCGAACGCATGCGGATCATGAATGTTTCATATGAATACTCCGCGATCTGCCACCAGAGATTCTCGTCGTTTCGAAAGTCC
>NZ_JADPKH010000025.1:0-1956 GCF_023073835.1 Bradyrhizobium sp. 153
GCAGTTCCGCCGCGTCGCTACCCGCTTCGAAAAGACCGCCCGAAATTACCGAGCCGTCGTCACTCTCGCTGCCATTGTCCTATGGGTGCGATAAGTGTCTACACCGCCTAGCAGCAGCTTGCGGAACGCTAAGATGACATCGTCAGAAAAATCGTCAGAGAGCGTGATGTTCGTGATTTCGACACCAAGCCGGCCCGCGTGCCTGACGATGTTTGCTCGCGGTGACCTTGCCCCCTGGACTTAATCCAGATTGAAGTTCGCTCTGGCCCGATTTTGTTGCAAAAGTCGGCTGTACCGACGGATGTCTTTCAGTCGTTCGGTAAGGGCGACCGGTTTTGATCCGGCGACCGGGACGCTCTCAACGCAACTCCTACGCTACGCAATGCACGTGGCATGAGCGGGTGGTGGTCGCGCAACGCACGACGCGAGGCGCCTCAGATTTTGAGCGATGGCAGCCAGAACAAACTCATCCTGGGCGCCCCGTGGGCCACGAAGCCGGAGCCGACCAAGCCTCAGGATGCGCTTCAAGTGTGCAAACTGCATCTCGACCTTCTTGCGCTGGCGTCGCGACGTCTCGAAAGCCTCGGTGCCAGCGAACGACCGGGCGACGTCCCGGGCGTGCTCATGTATGTCGCGCGGGATCTTGCGCGATGGTTCTTTTGGACAGCACTGCGGCTTAAGCGGGCATACGTCGCAGTCGAGCTTGCTCGCACGATACAGAAGCGTTTTGCCCTCGTGCACGGTGCCGCTTGTCCCGAGCCGCTTTCCGCCCGGGCAGTGGTAGACGTCGCTGGTCGGATCATATCGAAAGTCGCTGCGCGAGAAGGTACCGTCATCTCGCTTCGACTTGTCGAATACGGGGATATGTGGCGCGATGCCCTTCTCCTCGACCAGCCAGTTCAGCATCGGAGCAGCCCCGTAAGCGGTATCCCCGACAAGCCGTTCCGGCTTGAGACCAAAGCGCTCCTCTGTTCGTTCAATCATTGTCCTCGCCGCTCCGACCTCGGCCTGGCGAATGGAGCGGGACGCCTCAACATCAACGATGACGCCGAACTTCACGTCGATGAGATAATTGTCGGAGTAAGCGAAGAACGCTGGTCCCTTGTGAGCTCCGGTCCACTGGGCCGCGGGATCGGACAGCGAGATGAACTTCGGGACAACGTCACTGGCCGCACCCCACGCCGTATCGTCGAGGGTTGCCAGATACTCCCTTCACCGCGCGGCTTGACCTCGCCGGATCGCGATCCCTGCGCCAATCCTGACCGGCGATCGAGCGCTGCTTGTTGGCATCTGCCTGGATCAGGCTCGCGTCTACCGCAAAACCTTCGCCACCAACCAGACCGGCCACAATGCACGCCTCGACGATATGTTCGAACACGCGACGAATGACATCTCCCTCGCGGAAGCGCTCATTGCGGGCCCGCGAGAAGGCTGAATGATCCGGAATAGCATCCTCGATACCGAGCTTGCAGAACCACCGATAGGCGAGGTTCACCTGCACTTCACGGCAGAGCAGCCGCTCCGAGCGGATCGCGAAGACATATCCCACGATCAGCATCCGGATCATCAGCTCCGGATCGATCGACGGGCGACCCATGGACGAATAATGAGGAGCAAGTTCGCTACGAAGCCAGGACAGATCGAGCGCAGTGTCGATCTTACGCACCAGATGATCTTCGGGAATCGCGTCGCTGAGATGAAATTTGTAGAACAGTTGACCTTGGTCACTCTTCAGACGGCCCATCATGGATCGACCTCGTCGCGATTCGCGTCAACACAACGGAATCACGCTTGCCAGCTCGTCTCAACTGACTTTTGCAACAAAATCGCCCATATGAGGACCAGAGCATGAAGCGCAGCCGCTTTACGGAAGAGCAGATCATCGGGATTTTGAAGGAGCACGAGGCTGGCGTGTCGGTTGTCGATCTGTGCCGGAAGCACGGCGTCAGCGATGCC
>NZ_JADPKH010000121.1:0-593 GCF_023073835.1 Bradyrhizobium sp. 153
GTCAATTCCTTTGAGTTTTAATCTTGCGACCGTACTCCCCAGGCGGAATGCTTAATGCGTTAGCGGCGCCACTGACCTGCAAGCAGACCAACGGCTGGCATTCATCGTTTACGGCGTGGACTACTCGGGTATCTAATCCTGTTTGCTCCCCACGCTTTCGCGCCTCAGCGTCAGTACCGGACCAGACAGCCGCCTTCGCCACTGGTGTTCTTGCGAATATCTACGAATTTCACCTCTACACTCGCAGTTCCGCTGTCCTCTTCCGGTCTCAAGCCAACCAGTATCGAAGGCAATTCTGTGGTTGAGCCACAGGCTTTCACCCCCGACTTAATCGGCCGCCTACGCGCCCTTTACGCCCAGTGATTCCGAGCAACGCTAGCCCCCTTCGTATTACCGCGGCTGCTGGCACGAAGTTAGCCGGGGCTTATTCTTCCGGTACCGTCATTATCGTCCCGGACAAAAGAGCTTTACAACCCTAAGGCCTTCATCACTCACGCGGCATGGCTGGATCAGGCTTGCGCCCATTGTCCAATATTCCCCACTGCTGCCTCCCGTAGGAGTTTGGGCCGTGTCTCAGTCCCAATGTGGCTGAT
>NZ_JADPKH010000046.1:0-1901 GCF_023073835.1 Bradyrhizobium sp. 153
ACCTGCGGCTGCCAGCCGGTCGCGATCGCCTTCGAGATATCGAGCTCGAGCGAGCCGATCAGGCCGTCTTGCATATCCTGACGGCCCATCACGCGGAGGACCGCACTGAGCAGGCTGGGCGGTATGCCGAACAGCCGGGCGCTCTTGCCGGAGGCTCTTGCCAGGCACGCGATGAATTCAGGCGTCGAGACCCGCTCCCGATCGGCCAGCAGGAAGATCTCGAAATTGCTCGCCGGGTCGGAATGGCCGAGCCGGTGCAGGATGAACGACGATAGGTTCTGCACGGAAAGAAAGTTGCGGCGATTGCGGATCGCCGCAAAGGGCAGCGGCAGCCCCAGCCTGACCGCGCGCGTCAGCAGCGCGAAATTGCCCTTGGCATGTGCGCCGTAGATCAGCGGCGGCCTGATCACCGAGATTTTCATGTCGCTGTCGCGCGCCAGCGTCCTCAAGCCCGCCTCGGCCTCAGCCTTGGATGTGCCGTAGAGGCCACGCGGCGTCGGCACATCGCTCTCGCGGAACGGCGCACGACCGTCATTGCTGCGGCCATGAACGAGAACGGTACTGATGAAGATGAACTGGCGCACGCCGGCCATCGCTGCGGAGCGCGCCAAATGCAGTGTGCCGTCGACATTGACGTCGCGGTAGAGCTGGACCGCGTGCTCCTCGTTCTTGTAATGCACGCGCGCGGCGAGATGGATGACGGCATCGATGCCCTCAAGCGCAGCCTGCCAGTCGGTTTCGGGGCCGATCGATTTGATCACGACCTCGCTGTCGGTCCCTTCCGGGCTGCGCACTGCGCGGCGGACCGACCATCCCTCCCGCGTCAGCGCAGGCACGATATGGCGGCCAAGGAAGCCGCTTGCCCCCGTCACCAGCGCGACCGGCTTTATCTCGCTCATCGTTGCTCTGCCAGAACAGCGTCGCGCAACGATCCGACGGCCAGAGCGGCACAGGCGACCACGATCTTGCCTCGAGGCTGCATGGTCAGGCCGCGGTCGACCCGAATTCGGGAACCGCATCCTTCAGGATGGCCCTGATGGTGCTGCGATCGTCGCGCGCGATCGCCTGTTCGAGCGCCGCAATCCATTTGCGCAGCGTCTGCATCGGCGGCTCGTTCGGCTGCGCGGCCATGATGCCGGGCACACCGATCTCGTGGGTCGGCTCCTCGGAAGCGAATAGGATCTCGTACAGGCGCTCGCCCGGCCGCATGCCCGTGAACACGATCTCGATGTCGTAGCCCGGCTGAAGCCCGGAGAGCCGGATCATGCGCTCGGCCAGATCGACGATCTTCACCGGCTGGCCCATGTTGAGCACGTAAACCGAGACGTCCGAGTGCTGCGCTCCGAGCGCGTGCGTTGCCGCGGTAATGACGAGATCGCAGGCCTCACGGATGGTCATGAAATAGCGGACCATTTCGGGATGCGTCACGGTCACGGGGCCGCCGGCCTCGATCTGGGCCTTGAACTTCGGCACCACCGAGCCGTTCGAGGCCAGCACATTGCCGAACCGGACCGAGATCAGCCGCATCGGCGGCTTGGCGCCGCGCGCCCCCGCTGCGAGGTCGTGGTCCAGTGCCTGACAGTACATCTCCGCAAAGCGCTTGGTCAGGCCAAGCATCGACACCGGCTCGATCGCCTTGTCGGTCGAGATCATCACCATGGCCTCGGCGCCGGCGGCGAGCGCCGCGTCGGCCACGTTGATGGAGCCGAAGATGTTGGTCTTGACGCCCTCGCTCCAGTCGCGCTCGAGAATCGGCACGTGCTTGAGCGCTGCGGCATGGAACACGATGTCCGGCTTGAACTCGGCCATCAGGCGCATGATGCGCTCGCGGTCGCGAATATCGGCGATCCGCCCTTCAATCTGGGCCGCCGCATGCGCGGCGAGCGCTTCTGTGACCGCGT
>NZ_JADPKH010000055.1:0-1856 GCF_023073835.1 Bradyrhizobium sp. 153
CGTGGTGCGCCAGGACCTGTTGGCCGAGAAAGGCGTAACAGTCAGCCGGCGGACGCTGCAACGCGCCGTGCAGCCCTATCGCCAGGCGCTGAAGGCGGAGGCTCTGGCGACGACGCGGTTTGAGACGCCGCCGGGCCGACAGCTGCAGATCGACTTTGGGGAGCGCCTGGTCGAGATCGGAGGAGCGAAAGTCAAGGCATTCGTGTTCGTGGCAACGCTCGGCCACTCGCGACGGCTTCATGTGCGTGCGTTCCGCGCCGAGAGACAGGAGCATTGGTTTGCCGGGCTCGAGAGCACATTCACGACCCTCGGCGGTGTGCCCGAGGAACTGCTGATGGACAATCCACGGGGGCTCGTGGTGCGCCACGACGCGGTGAGCCGATCGGTTCAGTTCAATGACAAGCTGATCGCCTTCGCAAAACATTGGGGCTTCCGTCCTCGCGCCTGCGCACCATATCGGGCGCGCACGAAAGGCAAGACCGAGAACGGCGTCGGCTACGTGAAGAAGAACGCAATCGCCGGTCATTCCTTCCCAAGCTGGGAAGCATTCGAGGCGCATCTCGACAGGTGGGAGCGTGAGGTTGCAAACGTTCGTATCCATGGCACGACCGGAGAGGCGCCGATCATCCGCTTCGCGCGCGACGAGATACATCGGTTGAAGCCGCTCGGCGGGCAGCCTTCGTTCGGATCCTTGCGTGAACTGACCCGCGTCGTCGGCAATGATTGCGCCGTCGAGATCGACACGAACAGCTACTCGGTACCGTGGCGCCTGATTGGCGAGCGCGTGGCGGTAACGATCGCGGCCGGCGAAGTGCGGATCCGCCATGGATTGCACCAGGTAGCAGTGCACAAGCTATCGGAGGGTCGCCGGCTGCGGATCATCGACTTTGCCCATCTCGATGGTGTTGCTGGTCGCAACGGCGCGGTCCGCCGGCCGGAGATTGCTGCGGCGACGGTACCGGGATCGTCTCCACCGCCCTCGTTGTTGCGTCCTCTTGCCGAATACGAAGCCGTGATTGGAGGAAGCTTCTGATGGCACGGGCAAAGAAGGTAATTGAAGCAACAACCGATCCGCTAGACGCCATGCTGGCGCGATTGCAGCTCTCCGGCATTCGCGACCAGCTCGACAGCCTGCTCGACGAGGCGGCGCGCGCGAACCTGTCGGCGCGTGAGACGCTGATCCTGCTGTGCGAGCGCGAGATCGCGCGCAAGGATCATCGCCGCATCGAGATGGCGCTGAAGCTCGCACACTTCCCGGCCGTGAAGGAGCTTGCGGGCTTCGACTTCGAAGCGCAGCCGTCGATCGACCCAAAGCAAATCCGCGACCTGGCCGCATCACGTTGGATAGCCAACGGAGAGAACGTGCTGCTGCTCGGCCCGCCAGGCGTAGGTAAGACGCACTTGTCGATCGCTCTCGGGCGAGAGGCGATCCTGGCCGGATACACCGTGCAGTTCACCACTGCGACGACGCTGGTCGCAGGCCTTGCCAAGGCGCACGGCGAGCGACGCCTGGACGAGAAACTGCTCGCGCTGTCGAAGCCAAAGCTGCTCATCGTCGACGAACTCGGCTACTTGCCGCTTGAACCTGACGCGGCGCATCTGTTCTTCCAACTGGTCAGCCGGCGCTACGAAACCGGCGCCATGCTGATCACGTCGAACCGCAGCGTTGCCGAATGGGGCACAGTGTTCGCCGATCCCGTGGTCGCCACCGCGATCCTCGACCGGCTCCTGCACCACAGCCACGTGCTGACGATCCGAGGCGACAGCTATCGGCTCCGCGCCAAGCGCAAGAGCGGCCTCATCAAGACGCTGACCGCCGGTGACGGCCCTCCGGTCGGCTCCGCCTCCCTCCGGCC